>URGY01000164.1 GCA_900547505.1 uncultured Collinsella sp. | reverse complement strand
GGCAGCGACCCTTACGCGCGGCGCAGACAGGCAAATGCTGCTAACTTTTGACGAGCCGCAGCGCGCCATCGCCCCCGGCCAGGCCGTCGTCGTCTACCGCGGCGACGTCGTCCTCGGCGGCGGCACCGTTACGGCAGCCATCAGGTAGCCGCGGGATTATCGCCGCACGTGTCGAAGCACTCCAACAGCAGCATTCACCTCGATAACGCGACGCTCGAGGCCGCGGCAAATGGCCTCGAGTCGACCCTCCGCCGTCGCCCATTCGCTCTGCGAAAGAATCTCGATCGCCTCATCAACAAATCCGTTGAGTCGTGTTGAATCGAACCAATCGAGCGAGTCCGCAAGCGCCAGCTGGACGGAAGGGTCGGGCCCAAACGGCTTAGCGGAAAACCCAAACTCCCCAGCTGCGAGCACGGCAGTTGATACGTTGTACCACAGGCAGTTGCCGCTATCGAACAGCGGAGCAGGTTTTATCTCCAGGGTGTCGACATTGCGGATAATGCCGAAGTTTCGCCAATGGCGGTCGCTGTTGGCCAAAAGGGCATCGCAGATAATCATCTGCGACATAGACCTTCTCACAGCGGCCTCATCGACACCATGCTTACCAAGGAAGCGACAGTATCGGTCGTACGTCGAGCTTCCTCGCTGGCCGCCAAGGGCGTTCTTAACGTAAACAGCCGGAACATATTCCTCGCGGCCATCAAGAAAGTCGTCGCACAGACACACAGGGCCATCGAACATCCGCTCAACCGTATAAGGAACAAACTCGCCCTCCGACAGCAAGCGACGATGTAGAGCCGTTGCAACCGCCTCGTTAAAGGGACGCTGATCGTCCATCCCGCAACCTTTAGCCAAAACGCGAATGCCGTTTCGGATCATCCACGATTTAGGGAGCTCGCCCTCGGACGTGTTGTCCGGATTTTTAAGACCGATGCCTTCCAGCCAACCCGAACGCTCTTCGGGCGCCGATCGCTCAAAATCATTCTCGAAATAATTGAGGTTTCGCCATTCGAGCCCGTCGCATTCTGCCGGTCGCAGCCAATAACAATCCGAAAGCGAGAGGCCCAGGCACCGAACCGGAGCCTCAATGCCACTGGCAATTCCCAGTTCACGATAGCGCGAGACGAGCCCGGGGCGGACGTCAGGCACCGACCGATGGCTCCACCACACGTTGAGCTCCCGCTTATTCACCGTTGGAGAAGAGCTCGAGCACGTGCCAAACGGCATTCGTTGCGCATCGAGTACCTCCGCGATTTCGAAGGAAAACTCGCGCGTCGGATCAAATGAGACATACGCGACCTCATGGTCGGCCGACATCAGCGTAAACTTGCGTCCCACATCGGCTGCAGGACGGCGCCCTCGTTTGCGGACCTTTTGATAGGCGATCGCAGAATTGTACTCGACCATCTTCCGGCCGCCCACAATATCGCACACAAGCGTTCCCGATGCGGCAAGTTGAGATATGCGGGCTTTCGTAACGCCCAACAGGTGGGCGGCATCACCCATAGACAAGTACCCAGACGTATCCATACACCGCATCACCTCGTTAAGTAATTTATATGTTTAGTTAATAGATTACATACATCATAATACTAAACATCCTAAAGCGAAAAAAGGCCCGAGAAATCGGGCCTTAGTGATCGGTCAGCCGAGTCGCAAGCTGCTCCCCTAGCGCTGTACGTAGGCGCGGACGAGCTCGTAGGTGTTGCGCACGCCGTCGATGTGGCTGCGCTCGTAGTTGTGGCTCGCGTACACGCCGGGGCCGATCAGGCCGTGACGGATGTCGTAGCCGGCAGAGAGTGTGGCCTCGACGTCCGAGCCGTAATGCGGGTACACGTCGATGGCATAATCGAGCTCAAGCTCGCGCGCGATATTGGACAGCGTGGTCACCAGATCGTAGTTGTAGGGGCCACCCGAATCCTTGGCGCAAATCGACACCATGCGCTCGGTGCAGCCCAGGTCGTCGCCCACGCAGCCCATGTCAACGCTGATCATCTCGCGCGTGTCGGCCGGCACGAAAGCACCGCCGTGGCCGACCTCCTCGTACACGGTAAAGAGCAGCGACACCTTGCGCGAAAGCGACACCTCGCCATCAGCAACAGCGCGGGCAAGACCCAGCAGAATCGACGCCGACAGCTTGTCATCCAGGAAGCGGCTCTTGATGTAGCCGCTCTCCGTCACCGTGGTTCGCGGATCCATAGCGATGATGTCGCCGGTCTGAATGCCCAGCTCAAGCACATCGTCCTTGCTGTCGACATTCTCATCGAGCAGGATTTCCATGTTCTTCTCGATGGTCTTGACCGGCTCGTCGGCCACGTGCGCCGAAGGCTCGGTGTTAAGAACCACACCCGTGTACACATTGCCGTCACGCGTGTAGACGGTGCAGTTCTCGCCATCGGCCGTAGACCACTGATGCCCGCCAAGCGTCGTGGGACGCAGACGGCCATTGTCCTTAATGGAGCGTACCATGGCGCCCAGGGTATCGACATGGCTCGCCAACACGAGCGGCTCGCCCTCACCACCAAGCTCAACGAGCACATTGCCCTTGTTAGAACGCTCGGGGCCAAAGCCCATATCGCGCAACGTTTCCATTAGATAATCAGTCGCCGCACGGGTATAGCCCGTAGGCGAGGCGATAGAAGTCAGCGTCTTAAGCTGTCCCGCGATATAGGAGAGCGTCCCCTCTAGAGAAGCATCAACATTAGAAGCCATATGCATCCTTCCAAGTAAAACTAAGACCGAGTCCCGATTTTAACCGTTCTGCACGGTCAATGCCCTAGGAGCCGAGCCGCCTCCCGACGTCCCCGCACCGGTTTTGTGCACGCGCACGGTTTACAACCCGAATCTTGCATAAATCCTATCGGTATCTGCATAAATATGAGACATCTTTTTGCTTCGTCTCAGGGTACCCCACCTTGGACCGTGCAAAAAACGGAGTATTCAGCACCGTGGGCCCCAACGACCCCATCACAAACGACAAAACGACGCGGTTACAGCAGTGTTGTAGACCGTCGCAAACCAAAAACGCGGCGACAGCCATCTCCGTCCATCGATAGCCCGCCCACAGGGGCTGTCGATGGGCGCCCGCGGGCCACTACGGCCCATTCACAACGTTATGCATTTTTCAGAGCTTGCTGAATACTCCCAAAAATGCACGCTGGGAAGTGCACCACCTATCCACAGCAGACAGTACACCTTGGTTTTGCCCGTCTCAGGGCATCGACGCAGCACAAAAAGCCCCGCCGTGCGTAGCACGGCGGGGCCAGCAACAAGTCAAAAGACCATACGCCTACGGGCGAAGGAGCACCAAATTAAGCTAGGCAGCCGGGCAGATCTTCTTGAAGAGCTCGATGACGTCGTCGAGCGTCGCCTCGCGCGGGTTGCCCGGGAAGCAGGCGTCAGCCATGGCATCCTTGGCCAGGATCTCGATCTCGTCAGCCTTCATGGCCTCGCAGACGTGTGGGATGTTCACGTCGGCAGAGAGCTGCTTAACGGCGGCGATGGCGGCATCGGCGGCCTCGGCGGTGCTCATGCCCGTGGTGTCAACGCCCATGGCGACGGCAACCTTGGCCAGGCGCTCAGCGCAAACCGGCTTGTTGAACTCCATGGCGATCGGCAGCAGCATGGCGCAAGCGACGCCGTGCGGGGTGTCGTAGTGAGCGGACAGGGTGTGAGCCATGGCGTGGTCGATGCCCAGGCCAACATTGGAGAAGCCCATGCCGGCGACATACTGACCAAGAGCCATGCCCTCACGGCCGGAGCCGGGCTGGCCGGACTTGGCCTCGGCGACGGAGTCGCGCAGGTTCTCGCTGATCAGCTTAATGGCCTCAAAGTGGAACATGTCGGAAAGCTCCCAGGCGCCCTTGGTGGTGTAGCCCTCGATGGCGTGGGTCAGTGCATCCATGCCGGTGGAAGCGGTCAGGCCGGCGGGCATGGAAGCCATCATGTCAGGGTCGACGACGGCGACCTCGGGGGCGTCGTTGGTGTCGACGCACACGAACTTGCGGACCTTCTCGGGGTCGGTGATGACGTAGTTGATGGTCACCTCGGCAGCGGTACCGGCGGTCGTCGGCACGGCGATGGTGAACACGGCATGGTTCTTGGTGGGAGCAACGCCCTCGAGGCTGCGGACATCGGCGAACTCGGGGTTGTTGATGATGATGCCGATGGCCTTGGCGGTGTCCATGGAGGAGCCGCCACCGATGGTCACGATAGCGTCAGCCTCGGCGGCCTTAAAGGCCTCGACGCCGTCCTTGACGTTCTGGATGGTGGGGTTGGGCCTGTCTCTTATACACATCTGACGCTGCCGACGAATAGCCTTG
>URGY01000163.1 GCA_900547505.1 uncultured Collinsella sp. | reverse complement strand
ACGAGATGCAGCGTAGTCTCGTGGGCTCGGAGATGTGTATAAGAGACAGGATGGGCAGATAGGCAAACAGGGCCCAGCCCATGGAACGAATGCCCTGGTACCACCACTCGCCTGCAAGCGCGCCTGCCGTCGAGACGTTAATGACGTTGCAGATACCGTTGATGAGGCCAGCCGCAATGATGCCGGGAAGCAGGGCGACGAAGACATTGGAAATCTTCTTGAGGAAGGCCTGAACCGGCTTGGACTCGTACTTGGCCTTCTGCGCGGCCTTGTTTGTGGCCGCAGCGTCAACCACGCTCTCGTCAGCAACGCCTTTCGCAAGGCCGGTGAGCTTGGAGAACTCCTCGAGCACCTTATTCACCTTGCCCGGACCCAGCACGATCTGCATCGTGTCGTCCTCGACCAGGCCCATCACGCCGTCGAGCGCCTTAATGCCCTCCGTGTCGACGTTGCCCGTGTCTTTGACGGTCACGCGCAGGCGCGTCATGCACGCCGCGTTTGCGAGCACGTTGTCTTTACCGCCCAAAAGGTCCAGCAGCTTTTGAGCCAGCTCTTTGTTCGTCATAACTCCTCCTTGTATTGGGTATCTCGTCTGAATGTCATATCAGCTCACGCCGCGCACCTATTGGGCATCGGCATTGCTCTTCTCATGGCCACTCACCGCAGCACGGACATGGCCTCGCGCCCGCTCAAGAGCTACCGTAGCCTGCTCGGCATCGCAGTCCAGCAGTACCGAGACAATAGCGGTTTTTACGTGGCCGCCGGCATCTGCAAGCGCCTGAACGGCGCGCTCGCGCGTGCAGCCGGTCGCCTCCATCACGATGTTCTGGCCGCGCACCACCAACTTCTCGTTCGTCTGCTGCACATCGACCATCAGGTTTTGGTATACCTTGCCGATCTTGACCATGGCACCGGTCGAAATCATGTTGAGAATGAGCTTTTGAACCGTTCCCGCCTTGAGCCTCGTTGAGCCGGTCAGCACCTCGGGACCGGGCACGGGCTCAATGGCAAGATCTGCGCTCTCCCCGATCTTCGACCCTTGGTTGCAGGCAATTGCAATGGTCTTGCACCCAGTTGCCTTGGCGTACACAAGGCCGCCCACCACATAAGGAGTACGACCGCTTGCCGCCAGGCCAACGACAAGATCCTTGTCCGAGAGTCCACGCTCCCGCAGGTCGTTCGCGCCAAGCTCCTCGCTGTCTTCGGCACCTTCGACAGCCTTGATAAACGCCGTCTCGCCTCCGGCAATGAGCCCGACAATCAGATCGGGTGACACGCCAAACGTGGGCGGACACTCCGAAGCGTCGAGTACGCCCAGACGACCGCTGGTGCCTGCGCCCATGTAAAAGACGCGCCCGCCGCGCTCGAGTGTCTCAGCAGCCCAGTCGATTGCTGTGGCAACCTGGGGCAACACTTTCGTGACCGACTGGACGGCACGAAGATCCTCATCGTTCATCGTCGTGACGATTTGCAGCGATGTCATCGTATCGAGGTCCATTGACCTTTGATTACGCTGTTCGGTCGTGAATTTTGTTAAATCGAGCATTTCATTCACCTCATCTTTCCTGTTTCTCGATGTAGTTTTGCTTAATGACATGCGTCGCCCGTTCGTAGTCGCTGGCAACGTAAGCAGCGTACAGGGCATCGACAACCATAAGCTGGGCCATACGCGAAGCCATGGCACCGCTGCGGACCAAGGGTTCACTCGCGGCGACGCCGAGCACGGCATCGGCCATGGTGGCAAGCTTGGATGATCCATCTACTTTGGTAACGGCCACAACGGGACAGTTGTGACGTTGAGCCTCGGCGGTGCAGTCCAGCACCTCTTGCGTCAAGCCCGAGTAGCTAAAGGCGATTGCCATATCGCCCTCATGCATGTTCTTGGCACATAAGAGCTGATCATGCCAGTCGTCGTACAGACGGCACTCTTTGTCGACACGCATGAGCTTTTGCGCCAGGTCATGCGCGACCAAACGAGAAGCACCAATACCGAACAGATTGACCGCGCGTGCCCGCTTAAGACGGGCCGCGCATCGCTCCAAGACGGTGTAATCGAGCGTTCGCGCCGTCGCCTCGATCGTGCGCACGTTGCTTTTCATCACCTTCCCCACGATACGTTCGACGCTGTCATCCATGGAGATGTCCTCGAGGGCTACGTCTTTCTTGTCACCTAAGAGCGCCAGCTCGGCAATCAGTTCGCGCTGGAACTCCTTGTAGCCCGCAAAACCCAAACGCTTGCAAAAGCGCAAAATGCTCGAGGGCGAGGAGAACGTGACATCGGCAAGACCGCGGACGGACAGCCCGACCACCTCGTGCGGATGAGCGCTTACATATGCGATGACATTGCGTTCCGCCGGGCTCGCGCTGAGCTCACGCTCGCGAAGCCGCAAAAGCAATCCGTTTGCCATCTCAAACACCTCCGTTGAGAAGAATTAAAGACCAACGAACGATTCGTACCGGATACAAACAGCTTTTGCGGTACATTGTGCCGCATCGTGGCGCACAAAGGGCGAGCGTTCTACCGCTCGCCCCTCAAATCCGACCGCTCGGAAATACGCGCGACACAAAACAATTCAACAAGGTCGCATTATCAGAAACGGGTTTGTTACCGGCTAGCGCCTCGCATGGGCGCCGATCGGCCGAGTCGCATGGCGCACCAACGCCGCCGCCAGCAATACCGACAGCATGGCGGTGACATAGCCCGCAGCGTCGAATCCTAAATCGATAACGTCGAAATGCCTTCCGGGAACAAAGATCTTATGCACCTGATCGCCAACGGAGCAGGCGGCGCAAAAGAGCAATACGGGCACGCAACGGGAGCATACGCTCCACGGACGCCTGGAAAAGCAAACCACGACCACGGAGGCGAACAATCCGACGAAGAAAAACTCTACGGTATGGGCAACGCGACGGACGTTTGTGCCCACCCACATGCGAATGGAAGCAAGTCGGCCAGACCGGACATTCGAGGCAGTCGAATCGGCGCCCCCGGTCATTCCGTACTCCGTCTGGGCTTCACCCGTGGCATCGACAGCCTGAACGCCCGTAGCCTGGCCCTCCACCACACGCGCGGTGGACTCGCTCAGCAACGACGTCTCCACCGCATTTTGCTCCGTCAGCACCCAGATGCCCGCCAGCGTTGCAGCGAACAGAACGATCGCGGTCAATCCGATTATTTGTTTTACTCGCGCCAAGGGCCAACCTCCTTTTTTGAATATCAGCGAGTGTAGCCCCAAATGGCATCGTCACCGTATCAAAATTTGAATCGCAACAGGAAGCGACAAAGCGACGCAAACCCCTACCCCGCCTCGCGCATCCAGCGATCGAACGTCCCCACGCACACGCCCAGGCACTTTGCTGCCTGGCTGCGGGTAATATCGCCTGCCTCATAGCTATCGCGCACCAGCTCAAACTGAGGAGGGCACGGCTTGCGAGGTCGACCGAAACGGACCCCTCGCGCCCGCGCCGCTGCAATTCCCTCCGCTTGGCGCCGATGGATATTCTCGCGCTCCACCTGCGCCACGTAGCTCAGCAGTTGCAGCACAATATCGGCAATCAGGACGTTGGTCACATCCGGCGCGCCGCTGGCCCTAGCGCGCGTGTCAAGCAATGGCATGTCCAACACCACAATGGCAACCCCGAGTTCCTTGGTAATGCGTCGCCATTCCTCAAGAATCTCGGAGTAATTACGGCCAAGTCGGTCGATAGAAAGCACCACCAGCACGTCCCCGTCTCCCAGGACGTGCAACAGCTCGCGATAATGTGGTCGATCGAAGTCCTTGCCGCTCGCATGGTCGGCATAAATATTCGCTGAGCCCACGCCATAGGCGCCCAGCGCATCCAGCTGCCGATTCAGATTCTGATCGCGCGAACTCACCCGCGCATACCCGTACACCGTCGCCATCTCATCCCCGCTTTCTTGTAAACCTGCCAAAAGGGACAGGTTTATTTTGGTAGGTTTTACCTCTCAAATAGCAGGTAAGCGGGCGGCCGAGCAGACGGCAAGGTAGCCACTATTCAAATGCGGAGGGCGGCCCCGAAAGACCGCCCTCCGCTCTCTCGCCACGAGTCGGGATTTAGCTAATGGATAAGCTTAAAGTCCAAGTGCCCACGCGTGGTATTGACGCGCGAGACCTCGATAATCACGCGCTGGCCCAGTTCATAGCGAGTCCCCGTGTCGGCGCCCGTCAGCGTAAGCGCGTCCTCGTCGAACTCGAACCACTCGTTGCCCAGGCTCTTAATTGAAACCAGGCCCTCGACCTGTGTTAGGTCCAAGCGCACAAAGAGGCCCATGCTGCTAACCCACGAGACGGTTCCGGCATAGCGCTCACCCAGACGGTCCTCATAGTACCTGTCTCTTATACACATCTCCGAGCCCACGAGACTACGCTGCAT
>URGY01000162.1 GCA_900547505.1 uncultured Collinsella sp. | reverse complement strand
ATCTACACAAGGCTATTCGTCGGCAGCGTCAGATGTGTATAAGAGACAGAGACCGGGGCACTCGACCACGTTGGCGCCGGTAGCCATCGAAAGGCGCAGGGCGTCCTCGACGCGCTCGGGGGCGTCGTGCCACACGGACAGGAAGGCAGCGAGCGAGGAATCGCCGGCGCACACCGTCGACAGCAGCTTGACGTCGAAGGTGCGGTTGGCAAACCAGATATGCTCGCCGTTGGAGAAGTACGCGCCGTCGCCACCGAGGGTCAGCAGCACGTTCTTGGCGCCCTTGGCGTGCAGCTCGGACATTGCGCCCTTGACGGACTCGTCGTCGCCACCGCTCACCTTTATGCCAAAGATATCGAGCAGCTCATCGTCGTTGGGCTTGATCAGTAGCGGCTCCATGGCAATGAGGTCTGCCAGCTGATGGCTCGAGATGTCGAGGACGAACTCGGCCCCCTTAGCCTTGACGCGGCGCAGGACCTCGGCCAGGAAGCCCTCGGAAGTGTTGGGAGGCAGCGAGCCGCTGATGACCAAGCAGGTCATGTCATCGAGCGAATCGATGAGCTCAAACATCTCCTGCTCGTTGGCCTCGTTGATGGCGGCACCGGCGTTGACCATGTTGTACTCGGTGTCGGGGCCGGCGTTGAGGAACACGTTGACGCGCGTAATGCCGTCGGTCCACACGGGCTTGACGGGCACGCCCAAGGCCTCGGCGCCCTTAACGATAAACTCGCCCGAGAAGCCGGCGAAAAAGCCCAGGATAGTGGTGTCGACACCGTAGTGGTCAAGCGTAAACGAGACGTTGAGGCCCTTGCCGTTGGGCGTGTAGACGGCGTTGCGGGTACGCGTGACGGTGTTGGCAGTAAGACCGTCGCAGGCGATGTTGTAGTCAATGGCGGGATTTGCAGTGAGCGTGTAAATCATGAATGCTCCTTTCACGAAGCAACGTGTTAATGAAAGTATATTCCACGTATCGGTAAAAGGCTAGGACAACTCGGCGAACGGTGTGGAAGCGATGAAGTACGGCAGGACACCTCTCCCCCATGCCGGAACAAAAAGGCGCCCCAGCCGAAACCGGGGCGCCGCATGCGCACGAATATGTCGTGCTTCGATTACTGACGATCGAGCTTACGGACAGCAACGCGCTTGCTGTACTCGTCGACGTGACCGAAGTCGCCGATGCCGACGGACTCGGCAACGTTGGCGCCGGTGGCCATAGCGAGCTTCATGGCCTCCTCGACATTGTCGCGATCCCTGTACCACTTGTGCAGGAACGCAGCGAGGGTGCAGTCGCCGGCGCAGACGGAAGAAACCAGCTTGATGTTAAACTCACGCTTGGCGTACCAGATGTCCTCGCCGTTGGAGAAGTAAGCGTCGCCGCGGCTACCACGGGTGAGCAACACGTTCTGAACGCCAGCGTCGTGAGCCATCTTCATGGCAACGCGAACCTCGTCGTCGGTGTCGACCGGCACGCCGAAGATGGCCTTCATCTCGTGATGGTTCGGCTTGATGAGCAGCGGCTTCTTGTGAGCGAGCTCCTTGAGCTTGTCGGAGGACAGGTCCAGGACGACGTCGGCGCCACGAGCCTGAGCGTGCTCCATAACCTGAGCCAGGAAGTCAGGCGTAGCTTTGGGAGGCACGGAGCCGGAAACGATCAGGCACTCGAGATCGCCCGCGGTGTCCAGGATGTTGTAGAGCTCCTCCTGGTGCTGCGGCGTGATCGGAGCACCCGGGTTCAGGATGCCGTACTCGTGCTGGCCATCGTTGACGTAGGTGTTAATGCGCGTGATACCGTCGGTCCAGACCGGGCGGCAGAGGCAACCCAGGTTCATGACCTCCTCGACGATGAACTTGCCCGTGAAGCCAGCGAAGAAGCCGAGCGCGACGGTGTCGACGCCCATCTTCTTAAAGGCGAAGGACACGTCGAGGCCCTTGCCGTTAGCCGTGTAGCTGGCCGAGCCGGTGCGGACGTTCTCGTCGGGCTCGAGCGGAGAGCTCGAAACCGTCATGTCGACAGCCGGGTTAGCGGTTAGCGTGTAGAACATTTACAGTACCCCCTGTATATGTGAGGGCCGCGTGGCCGGCCCATTCCAACCACGCGGTTACCTCTGATACCAAATTAGCGAGCTGCGGACTCGAGCAGTGCCTTGACCTCGGCGGCGGTGTTGCAGGCGAGTGCCTTCTCGGCGAGCTCGTCGCACTCGGCCTTGGTCCAATGGCTGATGGTCTTGCGGGCGCGCAGGATCGACGGAGCGCTCATCGAGAACTCCTCCAGGCCCCAGCTGATCAGCAACGGCTCGAGCAGCGGATCGGCAGCGGCCTCGCCGCACATACCGACCATGATGCCGGCCTTCACGCCGCTCTCGATGATGTTCTTGAGCGAGCGGAGCACGGCGGGATAGTACACCTGGTACAGGTTGGAGATGGTGTCGTTGCCACGGTCGGCGCACATGGTGTAGCCGATCAGGTCGTTGGTGCCGATGGAGAAGAAGTCGGCGACCTCGGCCAGACGGTCTGCGAGCAGCGAAGCGGCGGGCGTCTCGACCATGATGCCGACCTCGATGTTCTCGTTGAACTTGCGACCCTCTTCGGTCAGCTCGGCCTTGCACTGCTCGACGAGCTCCTTGACAGCCAAGACCTCCTCGACGCAGGTGACGAGCGGGATCATGATCTTGACGTCACCGAAGGCGCTAGCGCGCAGCAGAGCACGGAGCTGGACCTTGTACTGGTCGGGATTGGCCAAGCAGTAACGCACGGCGCGGAAGCCCATGAAGGGGTTGTCTTCCTTGACCATATGCAGATACGGAATCTCCTTGTCGCCACCCACATCGAGCGTGCGGATGATGACCGGAGCACCCTTGAGCGCGCTGGCGACCTTACGGTAGGCGTTGAACTGCTCCTCCTCGGAAGGAAGCTCAGCAGAGTCCATGAACAGGAACTCGGAGCGGAACAGACCGATGGCCTCGGCGTCGTGATCGAGCGCGTTGGGCACGTCATCGGGGTTACCGATGTTGCAGGCGATGATCTTCTTGATGCCATCGGCAGTCACGGACGGCTTGCCACGGAAGGCCTCGAGGGCTGCCTTCTCGGCAGCGAAGGCCTCGGCCTTGGCGGTGTAGGCAGCGAGCGTCTCCTCGTCGGGATCGGCCTCAACGATACCCTTGCCGCCGTCGACGACAACGGTCATACCGTTGCGCAGCGCGGTGCAGCTGTTGGAAACCGAAAGGACAGCCGGAATCTCAAGGGCGCGCGCGATGATCGCGGAGTGCGACGTGCGGCCACCGGTCTCGGTGACGATACCGGCAACGTGGGCCTTATCGATCGTGGCGGTCATGGACGGCGTGAGGTCGTGCACGACAACGACGGTGTTCTCGGGCAGGACGGAGAGGTCGACGACCTCCTTGCCCAGCAGCTCGGCCAGAATACCGGTGCGGATGTCGGCGATGTCGGCCGCGCGCAGACGGAACATCTCGTCGTCCATGGACAGGAACATGTTCTCGAACATGGTCGAGGTGTCCATGAGCGCCTGCTCGGCGCAGGTGCCGCCGTCAATGGCGGCGTTGATGGCGTCGGTCATGCCCGGGTCCTGAGCCAGGACAATGTGTCCGCTCATGATCTCGGCCTCGGCCTCGCCCACCGTCTCCTTCATGTGGTCGGCCTGAGCCTGGGTCTTCTCGCAGAAGACCGAAAGAGCGGACTGATAGCGCTCCTTCTCTGCTGCCGAATCAGCAACCTCGTGCGGCTCAAACGTCAAGTCGGGATCGACGGCGACCATGACGGTGCCGATACCGATGCCCTCGGAAGCGTTGACTCCCTGATACATTCCCATTCCTCTCTCCGTGTCATGTGATAAAGCGTTTTGCCATATCCATGACAAAAGAGCGCAGCTACCTTACAACAGGTCACTGCGCCCCCAAATATGAACTTAGTTGTTCAACATGCGACCCGTTTGAGTTCTACTCGCCAAGACCGCTCTTGATGAGCTCGATGGCAGCAGCCAGAGCCTCGGCCTCGTCAGCGCCGTCGCACTTGACCTCGACCTCGGTACCGCAGGGGATACCAGCAGCCATGAGGGCCATCGGGGACTTGCCGTTGACCTCCTTCTCGGGGGTGACAACCGTCACGTCACAGGCGTACTTGCCCATGGTGGAGGCGAACAGACCAGCCGGACGCATGTGCAGACCCTGAGGATTAACGAGGGTAGCCTTCTCAGAAACCATAGTTGACTCCTTTTTGTGTTTAACCCCTGTCATGCATGTGGCAGGAGTCAGATTCACGACGTTGTTTATATTAACTCACATCAAACGGTTTTTCATTATGTTTCGCACGAATTGTTGGACAGATGTCGTTCCTGTACGCTTGCCTGCCGGGCGGGGCGGTTAAGTTTGCTGCTCTACAGTCCTGCGCAAGACGAAAAGCACATTAAGTG
>URGY01000161.1 GCA_900547505.1 uncultured Collinsella sp. | reverse complement strand
ATCTACACAAGGCTATTCGTCGGCAGCGTCAGATGTGTATAAGAGACAGGCAGAAACTCCTCGGGATCATCGGTCAGCAAGATGGCACAGCCCTTGTCCTGCGCCAGCGAGACCAGCTCGGCCTCGGGCTCACGCGTCATCACGACGGCGCCGGCACCCGACTGGACGGCACGGGAAGCAAAATCATTGCCGTCGACGTTTTCGCCGGGAAAGGCGACGAAAATCGTCCCTTCCTCGACCTGGCGCGAGTCGATAACGCACCCGCGGCATACCTGATCGGCTTCTCCCGTCACGGTTCGGGCCCCTGTTGCGGCCGCGAGGTTGTTGACGGCGATCTCTATCATTGCAGCTCCCCTGTAAACCTAATAATGCTATCGGCGTATTGTATCCCAGCGCCGCGCATGCGTGGTGCAGGGCATGTGAACACCCCTCATATGGGACAACAAACCACGCCCCAAAGATTGTAACCCCCTACTTCGTGTGCGGGATACCCAGCACGTCGAGCGCGTTGGCCATAATGGACTGGAACGGCACCGCAGCGGCATCTGAGCCGCTCGGCGTTCCGTCGAGCGTGATATAGCACAGCACCTTGGGCGATTGTGCCGGTGCAAAGCCCATAAAGGACGACATGTAGTTCTCCTTGAGGTAGCCGCCGTTCTCGTCGGCTCGTTCGGCCGTACCGGTCTTACCCGCCACGTCATAGCCGTCAACCGCGCCGCCAACGCCCGTTCCCTCGGACACGACCGTCTGCATGCACGATGTCACCTGGGATGCGGCGTCCTCCGAAATCGCGCGCTCGCCTTCGCCCCAGTCCTTCTCGTCGCCTTTGCTGGACTTATAGAAGTGCGGGGTCATCATCACGCCGCCGTTGGCGATGCCGCCCACGGCACGTGCGATCTCAATCGGCGAGACGGACAGCGCCTGTCCAAAGCTCATCGATCCCAGCGTGGCGCCGTCATACTGGTCACGCTCCTTGACAATGCCCAGGCTCTCGCCCGGAAAATCGACACCGGAGCTGTGACCTATGCCCCACTTGTCCACATAGGCGGCAAAGTCATCCGCACCGATCTTGCGCCCCACCAGGACAAAGCCCACGTTGGACGAACGGCGCATCATCTCGCGCACATCCATGGTCATGGCATAGTCGCGCTTGTCGGCATCGGTGACGGTATCGTCACCCACCTTGATGCTCGCCGGCACCTCAAACGACGTACTCGATCGCACGACGCCCAAGTCGAAGCCGGCGCCCGCCACGAGCGTCTTAAAGACCGAGCCGGGCTCGTAGGCGTCGGTGACCAGGCGCAAGTTCATATCCTCGGTCTTGGCGTTTTCCAGATCGGTCTGGTCGTAAGTCGGATACGAGCAGGCTGCCAAGATCTCGCCTGTCGTAGGATCGGTGACCAGCGCCGAGCCGTTCTTGGCCTTAGTCTTCTCAACTGCCTCTGCCAGGGCATCCTCGGCCGCACGCTGGATATTGACGTCGAGCGTCGTCACGATATCAACGCCGTCGACCGCAGCCACCTTTTTATAGGCACCGCCCGCGATATAGCTGCCGTCCCTCGCGCGCTCGCGCACAAGAGAACCGTTCGTACCGGTCAGAAGCTTGTTGTATTGCTTTTCGAGACCCGTCAAGCCGTCGTTGTCTACATTCACTACACCCAGCACCTGCGATGCCAGATTGCCGTATGGATATACGCGCTTCATGGCCTGCTCAAAAAGCACGCCGGGCAGGTTCTTCTTCTCCAGCGCCGCAGCATCGTCTTCGTCCACCTGGCGCTTGATATACACCCAGGTGCCATCGGACTCGACGAGCTTGCGGCAGGTCTTTTTATCGATCCCAGTTGCCTTGACCAGCGCCGACACCGTCTTGTCGACATCCTCGACAAGCTGCGGGTTCACGGCGATGTTGCGACATTCGACCGACGACGCTAGCACGTTACCGTTGCGGTCGTAGATGGTGCCGCGTTTGGCATAGAGGGTCTGCGCAAGCAGGCGGCGCGCATCGGCACGCTCGCGCAGTTTATCGGCTTCAGCAATTTGATAGTCGGCAAGGCGAAAGACGCCCAAGCCCAAGCCAAGCCCAATGAATCCCATGACGGCTTTGCGGCGAGGCAGAGGCGCGCCTGTGAGCCATTCGGTCGACGAACTCTTGCGCGACCTGGTGTTATGCACTTGAGGGCCGCCCGAGCCGCGAAGTCGCGACGCCGGGTCGTTGCCACGGGACTGCCCGGCGTTGTAAGATTGCCGACCCGTTCCTTGATAACCAGAACGTCCCCGCGACGAGGGACGTCCAGAACCGCGGCCCCCATCGGAACCGCGGCGATAGTCATTTGTCATACTCAGCTACCGTCTTGCTACTGAGCGGTCGCGGTCGCGTTGGCGCCCGCGGCTGCATCCTGCGAAAAGTCAAGTGTAACGCTCTCGCTGGGCTCCACCATGCCATAAGCGCCCGCAAGGTCGCGAATGCGCGTGTCGGCGCCATAGACCGAATGCATGACCTCCAGGTCGGAGCTCTCATCGGTCGCCTTTTCGAGCGTGTTGGTAAGCTCGGCGTTGCTGTTGAGCACCTGGGCCGTAACGCCGGCGAGCGCCACGCGGGCGACGCCGATCGTCATGAAGATAGCCGCAATGATGCAAAACGTTTTAAGAACGCTCATGAAAACCGGGCTTACCGCCTGGTTTGCCTGACGGCCCGCGCCCGTGTAGACATCAAAGCGCGGCGTGCGCTGCTCACGGGGAGCAACGGGGGCCTGCGGCGTCTCACGATAGGCGGGCATGGCGTTCATATCATAGGCGAGTGCTGCGCTTGAAGTGTTGTAGCCCATGATATGCCGCCTCCCATCCCGAGTACGTTGGTAGTGTGTTTAAGCTTCGTTTATGGTACGAGCGGGAGGTCCAATATCGCGCGGTCGCGCCTACAGACGCTGCGCCACACGGATTTTGGCTGATCTCGCCCGAGGGTTGCGCTCAACCTCATCAGGCTGGGCAACCAAGGGTTTGCGGGTGATGACCTTGAGTATCGGCACGTTGCCGCACACGCACACCGGAATCTCCGGCGGACACGTGCACCCCTGGCTCATCTCCTTAAAGTGGTTCTTTACGATACGGTCCTCGAGCGAGTGATACGAGATGACGCAGATACGTCCGCCCGGGTTGAGCCACCTGGTGGCGGCATCAAGCCCTCGTTCGAGCACATCGAGCTCGTGATTGACCTCGATGCGAATGGCCTGGAAACTTTTCTTGGCCGGGTGTCCGCCATGCCGACGAGCGGCAGCCGGGATACCCGCCTTGATGATCTCGACAAATTGGCCGGTGGTTTCGATCGGTTCTTGCTCGCGGCGGCGCACGATCTCGCGCGCGATCTGCGAGGCGAACTTCTCTTCGCCGTAGACGCGTAGAATCCGGGCGAGGTCGTGTTCGTTATAGGTGTTGATGACCTCAGCTGCGTTTAAGGTGTTATTACCCGGATCCATCCGCATGTCCAATGGGGCGTCCTCGTTATACGAAAAGCCCCTGCCAGGGATATCGAGTTGCGGTGACGAAACGCCCAAATCGAACAGGAAGCCATCGACCCCGGGCACCTCGGCCGAGCAAAGCAGCTCGTCCAAGTCGCCGAAGTTGCCCTTCAGCAGCTGGTGCGGAACGCCGGGAACCTCGCGGTCCAGACGGGCGCCAGCGGCCTCGAGGGCCATGTCGTCCTGATCGACGCCGAGCAAAAGGCCGGTTTCCCCCACCTGCGCGGCCATCTTTACCGAATGGCCGGCACCGCCAAGGGTGCAGTCGCAGACGACGGAGCCGCTCTTTAGCTGCAGTGACTCAAGCACTTCGCCGAGCATGACAGGTTCATGCCGATATTCTTGTGTCAAGATCCCACGCTCCATCCGTTACCCGTGCCTTGCCCTTACGAGAAGAAGAGGTCCAGCAGGGCCTCATCGTCATCGTCCTCATCGGCCGCGGCGCGATCCCAAACCTCAAGGTGGTCGTAGTTGCCCACAACCGTGACCTCGCGGTCGAGGTTCGCCTGCTTGCGGAGAGACTCGGAAAGACCGATACGACCGGCGCTGTCCACGTCCATCGACGTGGTGCGCTTGTTGATCGCCCTCATGAGCTTCTGGTCGTTAATGTCACGCGGGTTAAAACCCTCGTGGCCCTCACGACCCGCGAAGAGTCCTTCGACCCACTTATCGAAGGCCTCGGCAGAGAACACGTACAGAGCATCGACATCCAGGGCTTTGAACACGCGAACGTGCTCTCCAAGCTCCTCGCGAAGGGGTGCAGGCAGGGACAGACGACCTTTTGCATCGAGATTGCGCTCGTATGCACCAGTCATTCCCATGTGCGCCCTCCCCTCGGTTACTCAGATGGCACGTACGCGGGGAACCACCCCGCCTGTCGACGTCATTAATAATATGGGGAACCGCCCCATTTTTCAACACCTTTCCCC
>URGY01000160.1 GCA_900547505.1 uncultured Collinsella sp. | reverse complement strand
GTCTCGTGGGCTCGGAAGATGTGTATAAGAGACAGGCTATTGCCGGCGATTGCGTTGTCGCGGTCATGGCGGTGCGGGATGCTGGTCGTAAGCGTCGAATTCTCCGACTTTGGAGGCCAACATGGACCTGTTTCTTGAGACTCCGCAGCAACAAGCTAAGCGCATGCTGCGTCAGCAGCAACGACTCATGGAGATGCAAATGCAAGGGGCGGCAGCCCAGCCCTTTGCGCAAAATGTCGTGCCCGCTGCTGTACCTGCAGCTGTGCCCGGGTGTGAATCGGCGCCAGAGGCCTATTCCGTACAGCAAGATTCATATGCGCAGGAGCTCGCGTTCGACAAGCGTCGTGCGCGTCGTCGCCGTGTGGGCCAGCGCTTGCGCACATTGGCGATGATCGTGCTCATCCCGTTAGGGCTTGCGGCCATCTTTCTGGCGTCGTATGCCCTCACGTGCATCCTCAACGGCGCATCGCCCAACGAGGTGCTCCAACATCTGTCAGCCCTCGGCCAGCGCCTAGGCGATGTCATAACAACCATCCAGGTCGGTTGGGAAGGCTGACGTTTGCCGCCATTGGTCTTCTTGGATGCAAGGATTATCGCCACGAGTGGAATCCTTGCATCTTACGGGCCCTATCGTGCGACTGAATAGTATTATTGAAGATGAATAATAATAGGATTTGATATGTATAAGCAGGATTTAGAGCAGACTCTGTTGGGCATTGACGAAGAGGCAGAGCTGGAAATAGGTCCAAGAGACGACAGGCCGAGCGTTGTATTGGTGGGAGGAAGCGCCTTCATGCTAAACGATGTGACGAATCGGTCGGTTACACATGACATTGATGTGTTTGAGGCAGACAGGTGTCTCCGCGAGATCATAGCTCGATACCCCGAGGTGAATGGTATGGCGGTGGCATATTGTAATCAGATGCCATTTAATTACGAAGACCGTTTGATTCCCTTGGATATTGGGGCGCGTTTTATCAGGTACTTTACGCCATCCTTGGAGGACCTGGCGGTAATGAAGCTCTATGCCTACCGTCCGAACGACATTATCGATCTTCATAGCCAGGCATTCGTCGACCGACTTGATTGGGGGCTGCTCGAACGGCTTATATTCGACGAGGGAGAAGCACTGGCGTCGTCGCCTTCGGAGCGAAGCTATCAAGAGATGGTCTGTGCATACAGGCAATACAAAAAGGAGGTGCTCGGTTGAATCTGACCTTTGAGGGATTCTTAAAAGGCTATTGCCGAGAGCTATCTGGACAGCAGTCGCTCAGTTTTAGAAAACTGGTTAAGCAAGCGACGACGGTTGCGCCGCGTGTGGCGGAGCCTCTGTTTTTGCTCGCTTTGGCGCAAGGAAAAGCCGAATACGTTCTGGGTTTATCCGAGGGCTCGTGGATGGAACGGGATTACCGAGACGTTTTATCCTTGTACGGTCAAGCGGGTAGCATGGCGTCTCTATGCGCCAAAAGTGAGCTCCCTAATCGTTATGCCAACGTTTGGCGTGCGTATAGAGCGGTGAAGGAAAAGCCGGCGGCCGATAGAAGGGTGAACGCCCTGATGAGAAAGAAAACGCTGGAAGCATTGGAGGAATCGGGTGTAACGCGCTATGGCCTCTGCCGTGCTCTGCGCCTGAATAAAGGAAACGTATACGCATACTTGGCCGGCGATGACTCAAAGGTGAGCAGGAAAACGGCGCGCCGCATTATGGAATATGCGGAGGAGAGGGGCGCCCAAGAAGGGGCCGGGCGCCCGGTGTGTGTGACGGGGTAAGATTGATCGCGGTTTTGATTGATGACCGATTGAGTTTGTTGGGCGGAGTCTATGTCTGCTATTGATATCGTGCTTGTTGTGATCGCCTTGGTGGCGGTGGGGGTTGCTGTGGCTTGCGCCCTCCAGCTCAAGAGCTTGCGTGCCGAGTTGCGGGAGCGTGGCGACAGTAGCGCGGAAACGCTGGCAGCACTCGAGCAGGCCAACAACGCGCTCGATGCCCTGAACGTCGCGCTGGCCGAAACTCGCCGCACGGCCAACGCCATCGCGCAGCAGCAGACGACAGATGCGGCCGTGGAGCAGCAACGTTACCTGACCATCGCACGTGAGTTTTCGCAAGCTGGTGACCGGATGGATGACCTGCGCCGCGAGACGGCCCAACAGCTCGGTGCCAACCGCGAGGGTATCGAGCGCCGCCTGGACAAGGTTCGCGAGACGGTCGATGCCCAGCTGGGCGCCATCCGCAAGGACAACAGCGTGCAGCTCGATCAGATGCGCGCGACGGTGGACGAGAAACTCTCCCGTACGCTCAACGATCGCCTGTCTGCATCGTTTAAGCAGGTGAGCGACCAGCTCGAGGCCGTGTACAAGGGCCTGGGCGACATGCAGTCCATCGCCACCGGCGTGGGCGACCTTAAGCGCGTGCTGGGCAACGTGAAGGCGCGTGGTATTTTGGGCGAGGTGCAGCTGGGTGCAATTCTGGCGGACATTCTTACACCCGACCAGTATCTGGAAAACGTCGCCACCAAGCCCGGCGCCTCGGAGCGCGTTGAGTTTGCCGTCAAGCTGCCGGTGGACGAGGGCGACCCCGTGCTGCTGCCGATTGACTCCAAGTTTCCGGGCGACGCGTACGAGCACTTGCTCGACGCGCAGGAGTCGGGTGATGCGGAGGCCGTGGCGGCTGCGCGCAAGACGCTCGACACCATGGTCAAGCGCGAGGCAAGGGACATTTGCGAGAAGTACCTGAGCGTGCCCGCGACCACCAACTTTGGCATTATGTTCGTTCCGTTTGAGGGACTGTACGCCGAGGTCGTCAGCCGCCCCGGGCTTATCGAGACCCTGGGCCGCGACTATCACGTCAACGTTGCCGGTCCCAGCACCATGGCGGCCATCCTCAACAGTCTGCAGATGAGCTATCAGACGTTTAAGTTGCAAAAACGTACCGATGACGTGCTGCGCGTGCTCTCCGCCGTCAAGGCCGAGCTGCCGCGCTATCAAAAGGCGCTGCGCCGCGCCCAGCAGCAGATCGAGACCGCGGGCAAAACGGTCGAGGGCATCATCACCACGCGCACCAACGTCATGGAGCGCAAGCTCAAGGACATCGACGCACTGGAAGACGTCGACCAAGCCGATGAGATCTTGGGACTCACGTCCGCGGACCTTCTCACAGACCAAGAAGACGAAGGCTAATTGCAACAAGACGGTGGGGCGCCGGCGCAAACGCGGGCGCCCCACCGCTTTTCGTATCGCACTTGTCTGGAGTGTGCTCCAATGTGCAACAATGGCGTTTCGCCCTATCAGACGCGAAAGGAAGCCCATGTCTCAGAGAAGCACCAGCCCGCTCAGCCGCTCCACCGTGCGCCGCACGCTGCAGCGGTTTTGGGGTGTCACGCGCACGCAGCCGCTGATTGTCTTTCTCTCGGTGTTCTCGTCGGCGGGCTACATCTTTTTGCTGACGTTTGCCAATACCTATGTGATGGCCCTCATTGTCGACCGCGTTCAAGCCGGTCCCGTGGCGGGTGACCAGGTGTTTGAGGTCTTCGGCCCCTATATCCTGGCGCTCGTACTCGTTAATCTGGTGGGTCAGATCCTCTCCAAGCTACAGGACTACACCGTCTACAAGCTCGAGATCGCAGGCAACTATCACCTGGCGCGCCTGTGCTTCGACACGCTCTCCAATCAATCCATGACATTTCACACCAGCCGCTTTGGCGGATCGCTCGTGAGCCAGACGAGCCGTTTTATGAGCGGCTATACGGGGCTGGTCGACGTGACGGTGTATTCGCTCATCCCCACCATCACCTCGGTCATCTGCACGGTGGCGGCGCTCGCCCCGGTGGTGCCGACGTTTACCGTGATCCTGGTGTGCATCATGGCCGTCTACATCGCGTTTGTCTGGCTTATGTACAAGCGCATCATGCCGCTTTCGGCCGCGACGTCCGCCGCGCAGAACAAGCTCTCGGGCGTGCTCTCCGACGCGGTCACGAATATCCTGGCCGTCAAGACCTGTGGGCGCGAGGACTTTGAGCGCGATCTGTTCGACGCCGCCGATCGTGCCGCGCGCGACGCCGAAACGGTCTCGATGCACGCCATGATGCAGCGCAACTTTACGACCTCGGGCCTTATCGTCATCACCATGGCCGTGGTGAGTGTGTTCGTGGCGGGCGGCAACGCGTGGTTTGGCATCTCGGCCGGCTCGCTCGTCATGATCTTTACCTACACCTATAACCTCACCATGCGCCTGAACTACGTAAGCTCCATGATGCAGCGCATCAACCGCGCTTTGGGCGATGCGGCCGAGATGACGCGCGTGCTGGACGAGCCACGTTTGGTGGCAGACGACCCGGACGCCCCTGAGCTCAAAGTGACCGAGGGCGCGATTGATTTTGAGCACCTGAGTTTTGCGTACCGTGACCTGTCTCTTATACACATCTCCGAGCCCACGAGACTACGCTGCATCTCGT
>URGY01000159.1 GCA_900547505.1 uncultured Collinsella sp. | reverse complement strand
CAGCGTCAGATGTGTATAAGAGACAGACCATGTTGAGCGTGATGAAGGCCATCATCACGCCTTCCTCGTCGGCATTACCGGCGATCATATCGGCGATGTGGATGTAGCCCATGTCAAAGTACACGCCCACAAAGAAGCTCGCCAGCACCAGCACGGTGATGATCAAGCCCTGGACCACACAGTCCAGGCCCATATTACCGGCAAAGACGCCGTCCTTGGCGTTGCGCGGCTTGCGCTTCATGATGTCGCCCTCGGCATCCTCCATGCCCAGCGCGAGCGCGGGGAAGCAGTCGGTGACCAGGTTCACCCACAGCAGCTGCACCGGCTGGAAGATGGTGAACCCGATGAGCGTGGCGATAAACACCGAGAACACCTCGGCAAGGTTAGCCGAAAGCAGGAACTGGATGACCTTACGGATGTTGTCGTAGATGCGGCGACCCTCTTCGCAGGCGCCGATGATGGTGGCGAAGTTGTCGTCGGCAAGCACCATGTCGGCGACGTTCTTGGTGACGTCGGTACCGGTGATGCCCATGCCAACGCCGATGTCGGCGCGCTTGATGGACGGGGCATCGTTGACGCCGTCGCCCGTCATGGCCACGATCTGGTCGCGCGACTTCCAGGCCTCGACGATGCGGGTCTTGTGCTCGGGCTGGACGCGAGCGTACACGCCGTAGTCCTCGATGTGCGCGTCGAGCTCCTCGTCGCTCATGCGATCGAGATCGGCACCGGTGATGGCATGGCTGCGATCGGTGACGATTCCCAGCTGCTTGGCAATGGCCACGGCGGTGTCGATATGGTCGCCCGTGATCATGACGGTGCGAATACCGGCATCATGGGCCTCGCGGATGGCGTCGGCGACCTCGGGGCGGACAGGGTCAATCATGCCGGACAGGCCGCAGAAGACCAGGTCGTGCTCGAGCGCAGCGGGGCTGCAGTCTGCCGGAACCTCGGTGTAGGTGCGGCTTGCCAGCGCCAGCACGCGCAGGGCCTCGTCGGCCATGGCCTTGTTGGCGGCCACGAGCTCGGCACGGCGCTCCTCAGTCAGGGGGACGACCCTATCGCCCTCGTAGATGTGGGTGCACAGGCCGATTACCACGTCGGGCGCGCCCTTGGTGTACTGCTCGTACTCGCCGTCCAGGGTCTCGACGACCACGGACATCATCTTGCGGCCCGAGTCGAACGGGGCCTCGCCCACGCGCGGGTGCTCGGCAGTCAGGCCAGTGAGACCAGCCTTGCCGGCATCGTTGACGAGCGCGCACTCAGTCGGCTCGCCCACGGCCTCGCCCAGCTCCTCGTCCCACTGGGCATCGGAGCACAGTGCCATACCGGCCAGGAACTTCTCCTTGGGCGCAGCGAGCTCGTGCTTGACGACGGTCATCTTGTTCTGGGTAAGGGTGCCGGTCTTGTCGGAGCAGATGGTCTGCGTGCAGCCAAGGGTCTCGACGGCAGAAAGCTTGCGGATGATCGCCTGGCGCTTGGCCATCTTGGTCACGCCGAGCGAAAGCACGATGGTCACGACGGCGACCAGGCCCTCGGGGATGGCGGCGACGGCAAGCGAGACGGCGACCATAAAGGTGTCGAGCAGGGCAGTCGGGTCGGTGAGGACGTTGCCCACGCCGTGACGGATGATGTCGACGCCAAAGATGACGACGCAGATGACGATAACCATAATGGTAAGGATGCGGCTGAGCTCGGCGAGCTTCACCTGCAGCGGCGTGAGCTCTTCCTTGGCCTCGGCCAGGGCGCCGGCAATCTTGCCCATCTCGGTGTTCATGCCGGTGCCGACCACGACGGCGCGACCACGGCCGTACACAACGGTGGAACCCATATAGCACATGTTCTTGCGGTCGCCGAGCGGCACGTCATCGGTGCCCGCGGCGAGCTCGATCACGTTGGTATGCTTCTCGACGGGCACGGACTCGCCGGTAAGGGCGGCCTCTTCGATCTTCATCGTGGCGCTCTCGAGGACGCGGCAGTCGGCCGGAACGGAGTCGCCCTCCTCGAGCATGATCACGTCACCGGGCACGAGCTCGGCGCTCGGCAGGTGCACGAGCTTGCCGTCGCGCAGTACCTTGGACTGCGCCGCGCTCATCTCCTGCAATGCCTCGAGAGCTTCCTCGCTCTTGGCCTCCTGAACCACGCCCAGCACCGAGTTGACGATAACGACGAACATGATGATGGCGACGTCGGCAAAGTCCGCCTCACCCTTGACCATGCCCGTGAGTGCACTGATGACGGCGGCAACGATCAGCATGATGACCATGGGGTCGGCCATCTGCTCAAAGAAGCGCTTCCACAACGGCGTCTTCTCGGCTTCCTCGAGCTTGTTAGGGCCTGTCTTGGCGAGGCGCGACGACGCCTCGTCGTTGCTCAGGCCGAGGTCCTCATCGACACCTTGGTCGCTGAGTACCTCCGCCGCGGCGGACAGGTATTCCTTTTGCATATAGAGTCCCCTCCTGGGATTCGGGCCACTCAGCAGATTGATGCCCGATCATAATTCCCAGGAGAAGGGCAAGGGCTCATCAAGGCTGCCGTGCTGAGCGGCAGTTGATAGTGGAGCTATGGTACCCCAAAGCAACGCGTCTAGCCAAAACAATCCATTTGGAAATATGGTCCATAAGCAACGGTGCAGGCCGTGTGATGCTCAACATTGATAAAACGTTTTTTCTTCGGCGCATCATCAAACTGAAATATCGCCCAGATAGCAGCGGTTAGAACGGTTGGTAAAGTTTTTGCATATACCGTTTTTCCGCAAAAAATGAACTTCTAATTCGGCATACGGTCGATTTTTTGGGGTATTCGGTCGCCATTTCGTTATAATCAACTCAGTTTTATTTCTTATGGTTTATCTATCAGCGCAAGACGATGTCAGATGGAGGTCTGAATGTACAAGCGCACTAAGATTGTATGCACCATGGGTCCCGCCTGCGATAGCGACGAGACCATCCGCGAGATGATCAAGGCGGGCATGAACGTCGCCCGTTTTAACTTCTCGCACGGCTCCTACGACGAGCACCACGGTCGCATCGAGCGCGTCCGTCGTATTTCCAAGGAGCTCGGTATGCCCGTCGGCATCCTGCTCGACACCAAGGGCCCCGAGGTCCGCACCGGCCTTCTGGTCGACGGCAAGAAGGTTGCCGTCAAGACCGGCGACAAGATCGTCGTCACCGCTCAGCCCACGTCCGAGGATTTCCACGGCACCGCTGAGCACATCTCCCTCGACTACCTGGCTCTGCCCTCCGAGGTCGAGAAGGGCTCCCTTATCCTGATCGATGACGGTCTGGTTGCCCTCGAGGTCGAGTCCGTCGACGGCCAGGACATGACCTGCGTCGTCAAGAACGACGGCCTGATCGGCGAGCGCAAGGGCGTCAACATGCCCAACGTCAACATCTCGCTGCCCGCCATCACCGAGCGCGATCGTCAGGACATCCTCTTTGGCCTGACCGAGAACATCGACTACATCGCCGCTTCCTTCATCCGTGACGGCGAGTCCGTCCGCGGCATCCGCGAGCTTTGCCGCGAGAACGGTGGCGAGCACGTGACGATCTTCCCGAAGATCGAGTGCGCCCTGGGCGTCGAGAACTTCGACGAGATCCTCGAGGCTTCCGACGGCATCATGGTTGCCCGTGGCGACCTGGGCATCGAGATCAAGCCCGAGCTCGTTCCGCACATCCAGAAGGAGATCATCGCTAAGTGCAACGCGGCCTACAAGCCCGTTATCACCGCTACGCAGATGCTCGACTCCATGCAGCAGAACCCGCGCCCGACGCGCGCCGAGGTTGCCGACGTTGCTAACGCCATTTACGACGGCACCGACGCCGTTATGCTCTCTGGCGAGTCCGCTGCCGGTAAGTACCCGGTCGAGGCCGTTAAGATGCAGGCCAGCATTGCTCTCGAGACCGAGAAGTACCTCCCGGCCCACGCTCCGCTCGAGGTTCCGGCTGACGCTCACGGCACCCGCGTCGTCAACAACGTTGTGGGTATGTCCGCTGTGAACATGGCCACCACCGTTGGCGCCAAGTGCATCACCGTGCCGACGACCACCGGTCGTACCGCTCGCCTGATCTCGCACTTCCGTCCCAACATGCCGATCTGCGCGTTCTCCCGCCACGAGTGGGCCGTCCAGCAGATGATTATGTACTGGGGCGTTATCCCGCACCAGGCCGAGATTACCCAGGGCACCGTCAACGGCACGATCGTCAAGGCGATCGAGACCGCTAAGGAGCTCGGCTACGTCGAGGCCGGCGACCTGACCGTCGCTACCGCCGGCGATCCCCGCATGAGCGTCCAGCTCGAGGACAAGGTCTCCTCGACCAACGTCGCTTACGTCGCTCAGGTGCGCTAAAACGAACTTGCAAGCAGATTTGCATTGCAAAGGGCCCGGAAGGCAATGCCTTCCGGGCCCTTTTTTAGAGGCTTCGGTAGTTTGTGTGACAAGGGGCTAGCCTAGGCAGCAACGCTCTTCGC
>URGY01000158.1 GCA_900547505.1 uncultured Collinsella sp. | reverse complement strand
CGAGATGCAGCGTAGTCTCGTGGGCTCGGAGATGTGTATAAGAGACAGATCCTGGACGAGGATCTGGAAATCATGCGCGAGGCCGCGCTCTACAACGACTACCTGGGCGTTAACAACTACCAGTGCCGCTTCTTGAAGGCTTACGACGGCGAGAACGACCTGCACCACAACGGTACGGGCGAGAAGGGCACCGGCCGCTGGCGCGTCAAGGGCATTGGCGAGCATGTGAACAAGCCCGGCATCCCCACCACCGACTGGGACTGGATCATCTATCCCGAGGGCCTGTTCGATCTGCTCGTCTACATTAAGCAGCGCTACCCCAACTACAAGCAGATCTTCATCACCGAGAACGGCATGGGCTACAAGGACCCCTACAAGGACGGTTTTGTGGACGACCAGCCGCGCATCGACTACATCGAGCAGCACCTACGTTGGCTGCTCAAGGCCATGGAGGTGGGCGTCAACGTGGGCGGCTACTTCCTGTGGAGCCTGCAGGATCAGTTCTCCTGGACCAATGGCTACAACAAGCGTTACGGCTTCTTCTACGTTGACTTTGAAACCCAGAAGCGCACACCCAAGGCAAGCGCCTACTGGTACAAGCACGTGGCGCAGACCCGTCGTCTGGACTAGTGGCTGGCGGGGTTGCCCGCTCACACAACCTGTCCCCATTTCTCAGCCGGGGGCGGCACGTCACACGGCGCGCCGCCCCCGGTCTTTTTGTTTTTGGGCTGGTCGGGAGCCGTTTGTCTCGATCTGTAACATCTAGCCGAGTTTTTTGGTCCTAGCTGTTACAGATTGAGACGAACAGGATTGCTCTTTCCGAAGAATCTAAATCTGTAACACGTAGCCCGCTTTTGACCGTCTACCTGTTACAAATCGAGACAAACGGAGTAGGACCTAACCCCGTATGTCCCTAACAGTCGAGCGTTCGACCAGCGTACTCGGCACATGAATCGCCTCGATAGACGAGCTCTCTCCAATCGCCGCCTCAAACGCAAGCTTACCGACACCGCGCAAATCAAATCGCAGCGTCGTCAGTCGATTGTGAGGAACAAGTCCCTCGAGTGCGTCGTCGATACCAACCACGCTCACGTCGTCGGGCACGGACAGGCCCGCGTTCTCGAGCGCGGCGATAACGCCCAGCGCCATCTGGTCATTTGCCGCAAGCACGGCAGTCGGCGCCTGCGACCCGCCGGCAAGCACCTCGGCCGCAATCCGCTCGCCCATGGCGTACCCACTGTCCGCACTCCAATCGCCACGCAGCATCGGAGCGGCATCGACATGAGCACGACCCAGCGTATCGCGCCAACCGGCCTCACGAAAACGCGAGGAAATCGAGTTTTCCGGACCCGCCACAAACCGCATATTCGAGTGACCATGTTCCAGCAGATAATTGGTCAACAGCTCGCACGAACCATACTGGTCGGAGTCGATCGTCGTGCAGCGCGGATGCGCATACATGGACAGGATGACCGTTCGCACTCCCGGCTGGGGAACAAACTCCTCAAAATCGGGAGCCATGCGGTTCATGTTGAGAATCATGCCGTCGACGGGTCGCTCGACCATGCGGCGCGAGGCATCGGCAAGTGCATAGGGCTTGTCGCCGCCCATCTCGATCATAGTGACGGCAAAATCGTGCTCGCGCGCCGCTTGCATGATACCCTCGAGCGTCGCCAGGTTACCGACACGTGTGATGTTGTACATGCACAGGCCAATAGAACGATACGACCCGCCGCGCAACGCCGCTCCAGCAAAATTGGGACGAAAGCCCAGCTCTTCCATGGCGGCCAGCACACGCTTGCGCGTCTTTTCCGTCACGTTGGGCATACCGTTGACCACGCGAGACACAGTCTGGCGGCTCACGCCAGCGAGCGCCGCAACCTCTGCCGCGCTCGCCGAACGACCATTCCTTGTCTGCTGATCCATGCCTTCCACGCTAACCTGCTTCCCAACTATTCCCCGCGCCCATGGCGCATCGTACATACATTGATAACGTGCTCATGATACCCGAGCCATATACCACAACATGAAAACTTCTGTCAATCAAAACCGCTTACCGAACAAATACAACCGTTCGCGGCTGTTTGAAGTTGTTTTGTTTCTATACATCCCAGCCGGATGTTAACGTGCTCATTGTCAAATGTTCACGTGCTCATTTTGGTTCTAATCATTTTAAGATAGTGTTTATCGGGCTTTTTCACCGCTGAACGCTAACCAGGGAGCCTCCTGAGCGCAAACGCACAATATCGAACAGCGAGACGAGAGGGTGTATGCATGTGTCTTTGCTAAACCGCGTACAGCAGCTGCCGAAGGGCTTTGTTTGGGGCGCCGCAACCGCCGCGTACCAAACGGAAGGTTCCACGAAGGTGGCAGGCAAGGGTAAGACCATGTGGGACGATTACCTTGTCGCCCAGGGTCGCTTTTTGCCCGACCCGGCCAGTGATTTCTACAACCGCTACGAGGAGGATATCCGCCTTTCTGCCGAGCATGGACTCAACGCCATTCGTGTGTCCATCGCCTGGACCCGCATCTTCCCCAACGGCGACGATGCCGAACCCCTCGCCGAGGGCGTTAAGCACTACCACGAGCTGTTCGCCTGCTGCAAAAAGTATGGCGTCGAGCCCTATGTGTCCCCGCATCACTTTGACTCCCCCGCCGCCCTGTTCAACCAGGGCGACTGGCTCAACCGCAAGACCGTCGACGCCTATGTGCGCTATGCCGAGTTCTGCTTCCGCGAGTTCCGCGAGGTCAAGAATTGGTTCACCATCAACGAGCTCATCAGCCTCTCGCACTCCCAATACATCCAAGGCAACTTCCCGCCCAACCATCACTTTGATGTGACGAGCGGCATCCAGAGCCAGCACAACGAGCTCGTTGCCCACGCCCGCGCCGTCAACCTGTATAAGGATCTTGACGAGACCGAGCACCTGGGCGGACGCATTGGCATGGTCAACGTCCTGACGCCGGCATATCCTGCCACCGACTCGCCCGCCGACCAGCACGCCGCCGACCTGTACAACGCCTTCTACACCGACTTCATCATGGACGGCGCCTTCCTGGGTCACTACTCCGCGCGCACCCTCTCACTCATCAACGAGATTCTGCGTGCCAACAACGCCACACTTACGGTTGAGGACAGCGACATGGAGGAGCTCGCCAAGGCGGCGCCCCGCAACGATATGTTCGGCCTCAACTACTATCAGTCGGCGTTTATCGCCGCCTACGATGGCGAGTCCACCAACAGCTTTAACGGCACCGGAGACAAGGGCACCTCGTGCTTTAAGTTTAAGGGCGTCGGGCAGCAGGTCGATATGCCGGGTATCCCCACCACCGACTGGGATTGGCTCATCTACCCGCAAGGCCTCTACGACACGCTCAAGCGCATCAGCGCCACCTATCCCAACCTCCCCGTCATCTATATCACCGAAAACGGCCTGGGCCACAAGGACCCCGAGCCCGACGCAAACGGCATCGTCGCCGATCCCGAGCGCATCGACTTTGTCGACCAGCACATGGAGAAGGTGCTCCAGGCGCGCGCCGAGGGCGTCGACGTCCAGGGCTACTTTATCTGGAGCCTGCAGGACCAGTTCTCGTGGGCCAATGGCTATAACAAGCGCTACGGCCTGTTCTACATCGACTTCGACACGCAAAAACGCTACATCAAGCAGTCGGCACTCTGGTACAAGGAGCTCGCCGACACCATGGCGGACGCGCAGTAGCGCATCGCCTCGCTTTCTCCCGAGAAGGGAGCGGCCCTATGCGATACAAACCCAGCCGCTCCCCTCTCTCCCCCTGGGACCGACCCCGCCTGCACCCGGGCTTTTAGCAAGCGGGAGACCATATAGGTTTTCAATGTCCATGCCATTAAGATTTCATGCAAAGAGGAGCGTGAACTATGGAATCGATCGTTAAGTTCTTGGAGAAAGGTCAGCCGTACTTCGACAAGGTCTCTAAGAACATCTACCTTCAGGCCATTAAAGACGGCTTTTTGGCAGCAATGCCCATCATCCTGTCTTCTTCTGTCTTCCTGCTTATTTCAACCCTGCCGGGCGTTGTCGCCACGGTCGGCGGCTTTACGCTGCCCGACTGGTGGAACGTCGACGTCGTGAACTTCTGCAACAAGGTTTACAACTTCACGATGGGCGTCGTGGGCATCATGGTCGCCGGCACCACCGCAAGCGCGCTGACCGGCTCCAAGAACCGCCGCATGCCTGCCGGCAAGGCCATCAACGCCACGAGCACCATGGTCGCCGCCATGTGCGCTATGCTCATCTTGGCCGTTACCCAGACGAGTGCCAAGATCGACGGCGCCGATGTCTCGGTGTTCTTTACCGACAACATGGGCACCAAGGGCCTGCTGAGCTCCTTTGTCGCCGCATTTGCCACGGTCAACATCTATGCCTTCTGCATTAAGCGAGACATCACCATCAAGCTGCCCAAAGAAGTCCCCGGCGCCATCGCCCAGAACCTGTCTCTTATACACATCTCCGAGCCCACGAGACTACGCTGCATC
>URGY01000157.1 GCA_900547505.1 uncultured Collinsella sp. | reverse complement strand
CGTAGTCTCGTGGGCTCGGAGATGTGTATAAGAGACAGGGGGGACATGATCCTCAAGCGAACGGCAAAGGGGCAAACCGTTTTCGCTCAACTGCTTTATGCCCCTCGGTTGGCGGCTCAATCAACGCGTGCCGCGCCCACACAAAGCCGCTACACCTGTGATGGAGCTATGAAGTGGTATCTATTGCTGGCGCTGGCCATGCCAAGGGTGTCCCTAATGACTAGTCATTTAAGAACGTCCCCAATGACTAGCTGCCGGGCGCGGGCGTGACTTTTGTCCCAATTGACGCCCCGCTTACCTAGACGGTCGTGTCGTACGCTCGCAAACGTGGGACAATAACGCTGTTGATATCACAGACAAAGGATGTGCCTATGAACGCCCCCGTTGCCAAGCCCTGTCGGCAGCGCCACCTGTTTGCGCGATTCGCTTCCGCCTGCGCGCTCGTTGCGCTTGCGTTGTTGCTGCTGCCTGCCGCCGCGCACGCCGACGGCTACTCCATGACCCAAACCTATATCGGTGCCACGGTTGAAGCCGATGGATCGCTGACCGTTGTCGAGGGGCGCCAGTTTGATTTCGATGACGACATCAACGGCGTGTTTTGGGAGATCAATACGGGAGCCAACCAGCAGGGCGGCACGGCGGGCGTCGATGTGCAGAGTGTCGAGGAAGAGAACACCGCGTTTAACAAAGTCGATAGCGCGAACAAGGGCGACTCTGGCGTCTATACGGTTGAGCAGTCCGACGGCGGCGTAAAGATCAAGGTTTTCAGCCCCCACGAGAGCGGCGACAGCGCGATCTATTACGTGAGCTACACCATGACCGGTGCGGTTATGAACTGGGCCGATACCGCCGAGCTCTACTGGAAGTTCGTGGGCGACGGCTGGTCCGCGGATTCCGACGATGTCGAGATGGAAGTGTACTTCGCAAATGCCGCTGCCGGGACGGCGGCCGTCAAGGGTGAGAACTTCCGCGCATGGGGCCACGGCCCGCTGACGGGCGACGTATCGCTCGATGCGGACGAACCCATGGTCACCTATACCATTCCCTGCGTGCATCAGGGCGAATTCGCTGAGGCACGCATCGCCTTCCCCAGCGACTGGGTGCCGCAGCTTGCCGCCTCGGTCGAAGAGCGCATGTCAACGATCCTGAGCGAAGAGAAGGAATGGGCCGACGAAGCTAACGCCCGCCGTGAGCACGCGCGTGCGATTGCCAGCGCGATTGCCGTGGTGTGTGTTGTTGTGGCGGTTGCCTATACCGGTGTGATCGTGATGCTCAAGCTGCGCAGGCCCAAGCCCAAGCCGCTCTTCCAGGACGAGTACTTCCGCGATGTACTCTCCGCCGACCATCCCGCGGTGCTTGCAGCTCTTATGAGCTGGAACGACGTGCCCGATCAGGCATATATCGCCACACTGATGAAGCTGACCGACGACCGCGTGATCAAGCTGGAAGAAGCGACCGAGACCAAGAAGAAGGGTCTGCTCCGTCGCGAAAAAGAGGAGCAGACGTATCGCATCACAGTGACCGACGAGGCCTGGAAGGCTGCCAAGAAGGACGGCATCGATCGCGATGTGCTCAAGGTCTTCTTCGCCGGCGTTAAGCCCGATAAGGACGGAGTCCGTTCGCGCACGTTTAGCGAGCTGGAGGAGTACGCTAGCGAGCGCACCACATCTGTTGGCGACAAGCTCGAGGACTATCAGAGCACAGTTAAGGCCAAGCTGGAGGCGCGCGAGCTTATTGCATCGGATGGCACTATCGCGATGGTGGCCGGCCTGGTTCTTGGCATCATCATTGTCTTTGGCATTTTGGGCTCTCTGTTCTATACCGACTTTGCGGACGCCAACGTCGGTGCCGCTATGATCTCGATCCCCGTCACGATTGTGGGCTTTGTCCTGAGCTGCACCTTCCGCCGTTACACGCCGGAGGGCGCCGAGGTGGCGGCTCGCTGCAAGGCGCTCAAGCATTGGCTCGAGGACTTTACGCGCCTGAAGGAGGCCATCCCCAGCGACCTGATCTTGTGGAACAAACTGCTGGTGATGGGCGTTGCCCTGGGCGTTTCGAAAGAAGTGCTGCGACAGCTGGCCGAGGCCGTGCCTGCGGACCTGCGCAACAGCGACGATTTCTACGACAACTACCCCTGCTACTGGTGGTATTACCATCACTACGGCAACGAGTCTCCGCTCGATTCGTTTAACGATGTGTATCACGAGACCATCCGCGAGCTGGCTTCGAGTTCCGATAGCTCGAGCGGCGGTAGCGGCGGCGGCTTTTCCGGTGGCGGCGGTGGCGGCGTCGGCGGAGGCGGCGGCGGAACGTTCTAACGGTCGTAAATTATGGGATGGGCTTTTCTCGACAGCCGTCGGGGGAAGCCCATCCCCTTTTTACGCGCTACCTATGAAGACTGTCCCCAGCGACTAGTCATTTAAGAACGTCCCCAACGACTAGGTGTGGCTGCTGCCAAGGAGTGTCCCGGGGTGCCGGCACAAAAGGAACGTCCCTAACTGCCAGGTTTAGGCTGTTAGGTCGAGTTCGTAGAGGAAGCTTTCGCGCGGCATGTCGTGACGGCGCTCTTCGCGGTTGGCGCGGTGCGTGGCCGTGCGCTTAAAGCCGTGCAGCTCGTAGAACTTCCACGAGCAGTTGGAGTCGGTGTACAGGTGCGCCCTCGTCGCTCCAAGCGAGGATAGGTGCGAGACCGCGGCATCGAGCAGAACCGTGCCAACGCCCAGGCCATGGACATCGCGATCCACGGCAAGCAGCGTGACCTCGTTGTCGTGCGGCAACGGGCTGCTCTCGAGCAGGCGGTTGTTGGTTCGGATGGTTGCGCGCACAAACGAGAGATATTCGGCGCAGGCATCAGGCTCCAGCTCACGCATCTGCGACAGCAACGCGCGTTCGGTATCCATCCAATGCTCGTTGATAGTGACGCTGGAGTTCTGTCCTGCACGTGCAAGTGCAATGCCGCGCGCCTCGCCGTCAATCACCGCAACCTGCGAAAACGTTGAGGACGAAAGGCAGTAGGCGAGGTCGCACGCGGCCTCAAGGCGGTTGTACTCATCGTTATCCGAATTGTTATGCCAAAGCTGCTGCAGAATCAGCGCGATGGCGTCGAAGTCTTCGGTATCAAACGGTCGGTAGAGAACCCGCGAGACCATGGTGCCTCTTTCTTTTGCGGATGCATATCGAGCACAGTTCTACCACGCTATTGGCATCTAATTATGGTGCCCCTGTGTTCCATGAACTCACCGTGCCCGGTGCCGTGCCCATCCCCTCCGCTCGCAAACTTTTTCTGCACATGCGTCCGTTGCGGGGTGCATCGATGCGCTCGATGCGCTACATTAAATCAGTATTTTCAATGCCGCTGCGCGAGCGCTGCAGATCGACGTATCACCGACTCACAGAGCACGGCGGCGTACCAGACAGGAGGACTGCATGGGATCTGATGTGAAGATCGCACGCGCGTTGATCTCGGTTACCGATAAGACGGGCGTCGTCGATTTCGCACGGACGCTGGTCGATGACTTTGGCGTCGAGATCATCTCTACGGGCGGCACGGCTCGTGCCATTGAGGACGCGGGCGTTCCCGTAACCCCCATCGAGGAGTTCACGGGCTATCCCGAGATGATGGACGGCCGCGTTAAGACCCTGCACCCCAAGGTTCATGGCGCGCTGCTGGCCCGCCGCGATTCCGAGCAGCACATGCAGGAGGCCGCTCAGCACGGCATTAAGCTGATCGACCTGGTCGTCGTCAACCTGTACGAGTTCGAGAAGACCGTCGCCAACCCCGAGGTCACCTTCGCGGACGCCATCGAGCACATCGACATCGGTGGCCCCTCCATGCTGCGTTCTGCCGCCAAGAACGCCACGAGCGTTACCGTCATTTCCGACCCGGCCGACTATGATGCCGTCCTAGCCGAGATGCACGAGACCGGTGGCTGCACCACGCTTTCCACCCGTCGTCGCCTGCAGGTGAAGGTCTACCAGACCACCGCCGCCTACGACACGGCTATCTCCCGTTGGCTTGCCGCCCAGGCAAGCGACGTGGCGGACACCTCTGCCAAGCTCGAGATCTCGCTGGAGAAGGTCGACGACCTGCGCTATGGCGAGAACCCGCAGCAGAAGGCCACGGTCTATCGCTTTGCCGAGGGTTGCGAGAACACCGCGAGCTCGCAGTTCCCGCTCGTGGGCTCCGAGCAGATCCAGGGCAAGCCGCTCAGCTACAACAACTATCTGGACGCCGACGCCGCTTGGAACCTGGTCCGCGAGTTCGACGAGCCGGCCTGCGTGATCCTCAAACACCAGAACCCCTGCGGTTCTGCCGTTGCCGAGGACATCACGGCTGCCTACGACCGCGCCTTCGCCTGCGATCCCAAGAGCGCCTTTGGCGGCATCATCGCCTGCAACCGCGAGGTTCCCTTTGAGCTGGTTGAGCACTTTGCCGATCAGAACAAGCAGTTCGTCGAGGTCATCATCGCCCCGAGCTACACTGCCGAGGCTGTCTCTTATACACATCTCCGAGCCCACGAGACTACGC
>URGY01000156.1 GCA_900547505.1 uncultured Collinsella sp. | reverse complement strand
CACAAGGCTATTCGTCGGCAGCGTCAGATGTGTATAAGAGACAGGGTAAGAACGCCTCGCCCCAACCCAGCTAACAAAGGAGCTGATATGTGCGATTGCACAGATCATAAGGATGAGATCCCTGCCTACGACGCGCAGGCCATTGAGTCCAGGTGGATGAAGGCCTGGGAGGATTCCAACCTCTTTGCCGTCGACACCGACGACAGTAAGCCCAAAAAGTATGTGCTCGAGATGTTCCCGTATCCGTCGGGCGATCTGCACATGGGCCACGCGCGCAACTACACCATCGGCGATGCCATGGCCCGTCAGGCCCGTATGCGCGGCTTTGACGTGCTGCACCCCATCGGCTTTGACGCCTTTGGCCTGCCTGCCGAGAACGCCGCCATCAAGCACAATACGCAGGCTGCCGCCTGGACGTATAAGAACATGGATCAGGCGCTCGCCACGATGAAGCGCATGGGCTTCTCCTATGATCTGGATCGCATGGTCAAGACCTGCAGCCCCGACTACTACCGCTGGGGTCAGTGGATCTTTGAGAAGCTGTGGGAAAAGGGTCTGGTCTACCGCAAGAAGAACCCGGTCAACTGGTGCCCCACCTGCAAGACCGTTCTGGCCAACGAGCAGGTTACCGAGGGCAAGTGCTGGCGCTGCGGCACCGAGCCCGAGAAGCGCGACCTTGAGCAATGGTACTTCAAGATCACTGAGTACTCCCAGGAGCTGCTCGACGATCTGGAGAAGCTCCCCGGCTGGCCCGAGCGCGTCAAGCAGATGCAGGCCAACTGGATCGGTCGCTCCGAGGGCGCCGAGGTCGACTTTACCCTGTGCGACCAGGATGGCGAGCCCATCGAGGGCGACGAGGGCAAGATCACCGTCTTCACTACGCGTGCAGATACCCTTTTTGGCGTCTCCTTCTTTGTCCTGGCTCCCGAGTACGCCGGCCTGCACGAGCTCGTCGAGGGCACGGAGTACGAGGAGGCCGTCACCAAGATCGTCGAGGACTCCAAGCATATCTCTGCCGTCGAGCGTGCCCAGGGCACCCTCGAGAAGCACGGTGCCTTCACGGGCCGCTATGTGGTAAACCCCGTCAACGGCGAGAAGGTTCCCGTGTGGGTTGCCGATTATGTCGTTGCCGACTACGGCACCGGTGCCGTCATGGCCGTTCCCTGTGGCGACCAGCGCGACTTTGAGTTTGCCCGTAAGTACGACCTGCCGATCGTGCCGATCATCCTGGACGATGACGATCGCGCTGCCGTCGAGGCCAGCGGCGAGACCATCGATACCTTCCATGCCGAGACCGTCGACTGGGATTGCGCCCACGCTGCCGAGGGCACGCTCGTCCAGTCCGGCAAGTACACCGGCATGCGCGGCGGTAAGCACTCCGAGGGCGAGGCTGCGATCGTGGCCGACCTCGAGGCCATGGGCTGCGGTCGTCGCAAGGTCGAGTTCCGTCTCCGCGACTGGCTCATCAGCCGCCAGCGCTATTGGGGCAACCCCATCCCGGCCATCCACTGCGAGCACTGCGGCATCGTGCCCGTGCCCGAGGATCAGCTGCCGGTGACGCTGCCCGAGAACCTGGACCTGGGCGCCGGCGAAACCCTTGCTGAGTGCAAGGAGTTCTACGAGACCACCTGCCCGGTCTGCGGCCGCCCGGCCAAGCGCGAGACCGATACCATGGACACCTTCACCTGCTCCAGCTGGTATTACCTGCGCTATACCGATCCGCACAACACCGAGCTGCCCTTCTCCCGTGAGGCCGCCGACCGTTGGATGCCCGTCGATAACTACATCGGCGGCATCGAGCACGCCATTCTGCACCTGCTCTACAGCCGCTTCTTTACCAAGGCACTGCGCGACCTGGGCCTGCTGAGCGTGGACGAGCCCTTCACCAACCTGCTGTGCCAGGGCATGGTCAAGGACGAGAACGGCGACACCATGTCCAAGTCCAAGGGCAATGTCGTGCCCCCGAGCTCGGTCATCGAGCCCTACGGCGCCGACACCATGCGTTTGGCGATTCTGTTTATCGCCCCGCCCGAGAAGGACTTCGACTGGGATCCCAAGGCCGTTGAGGGCGCCAACCGCTTCATCAAGCGCGCCTGGCGTATCGTTTGGCAGCTCGTCCAGTCCGGCGATGCCAACGTGGCCTTCGACAAGTCCGCACTCGACGAGGTTGCGATGAAGCTCTATCGCGAGCGTCACCGCACCATCGCCAAGTGCACCGAGGACTTCGATCGCGGCCAGTTCAACACCGCCATCTCGGCCGTCATGGAGCTCGTCAACGCGGCGAGCGCCTACCTCAACGCCACCGAGGGTACCGCCCGCGACAAGGCGCTGTGCTACGGCGTGGCTAAGGATATCGTGAGCGTCCTTGCCCCCATTTGCCCGTTCTGGGCCGATGAGCTGTGGCACGAGGCGCTTGGCTGCGAGGGCAACGCCTACACCGCCGCCTGGCCCGAGTTCGACCTGGCCGAGTCCGTTGAGGACACGGTGCAGATCGTGGTCCAGGTGCTCGGTAAGGTCCGCGGCCGCGTCGACGTTGCCCGCGATGCCTCCAACGAGGAGATGCAGGCTGCCGCCGAGGCCGCCGTCGCCAAGTGGCTCGAGGGCAAGACGGCCGTCAAGGCCATCTGCGTGCCCGGTAAGCTGGTCAACCTGGTGGTCAAGTAATCACTGCGCGCAAAGCTGACATGCAATAAACGAGGGACGGCCCGGTTGGGTCGTCCCTCGTTTTGTGTTGTATGCCCAGCTTTGTCATTGCGTCGCACCGTCTTCTATGGGATGTGTACCAGGTCCCTAAAGTAAACGTTGCCCGTTGCCTCTTCGAACATCCAAATGTTGAGGTAGATGTCGTTGAGGTCGTTGTTCACATCAAAGTCCGGATCGTCGAAGGTGCCCACAAAGGTGAGCATGGCGCGCGTTTCCTCTCCAGCGGCGACCGGTTGGCGCATGCGTACGTCGCGGACCTTACCGTTCACGTAGGCATAGGAGTCCACATCGCCAAACATCATGTCGACACCGGTGTTGTTGGACACCGTAAAGACGAACGCGGCGTCGCCGTAGCCGTCGGTGTCCTTGCCCACGCAGGTAACATGGACGTTCTCGTCTACCTCAAGGTCGATGGGGAGCTGTTCTTGGGAATCGGGACCCAGGCCCTGGTGATCGACGATGTCTTCGTTGATTTTATCGAAGCCACCTTGTGGCGTCGTTTCCTCGGCAGCTTTGGTGCTTCCGGGATTCGGCTCATATGGCCCGGTTTTGCCATCGATATTGCTGCATCCCATCAGGGCGAACGAGCAGGCTGCGATGGCGAGCGCAGTCGTGCAGAGGGTGTCGAGACGTTTCATGGGTGCCTCCTTGCCGTAGGGTTTTGGAAGGTTGTGCGGCCAATACGCGCGGCCGGCCTTTTGCTGCAGAATGTCCCTTAGCTGTAGTCTGGCCGATGTGCACCCAAGAGCGGAATGCCCATAGGGCTCGATTCGCTTGGCGGGTTGGGACGTTTGGCCCGTTTTGGGCCTTTTGGGGGAGCGCAATATGGTGGTTCTCGCCCAATTATCTATTTCTTGTGGAGAAGCTGTGCGCACGCTGACCTGCAGGTTCGTACTGTGCTTGCACGTTTCCGCAGCTATTGGTATAGTTTGCTTGCAAATGAAGTTGTAATTGAAAGAAGTGGGGTTTCGGCCCCGCTTCTTTTTTGTATGGATGGAGGTGCCGCAATGGTCAAGACCAAGACCGAGCAGGCGATCATCGACGCGCTCGAGGCCGTCGCTCCCCAGCACGATATCGACATCGTCGACGTCGAGCTCGTGGGTGCCACCAAGGCCCCCTGCGTGCGCGTGCGTATCGAGGGTGCCGAGGGTCAGAGTCTTTCGCTCAACGACGTCACGGCCAACACCAAGTGGGTCGGCGATGTGATCGAGGAGCTCGACCCCATCTCTTCGAGCTATACGCTCGAGGTGTCGAGCCCGGGTATGGCGCGCCCGCTGCGCCGCCCGTGCGACTTTGCCCGCTTTGTGGGCGAGAACTGCGAGCTCACCTCCACCGCCACCGAGGGTCGTCGCAAGTACGCCGGCAAGATTGCCGCCGCCACCGAGACGAACGTGACCCTTGAGCTCGAGGGCGGCGAGTCCGTTACCCTCGATTTCTCTGATGTTAAAAAGTGCAAGTTGAAGCCCACCTACGACTTCAAGCCCGCGAAGGAAGGAAAGTAAGATGGCAGCATCCGACATGATGTCCGCCCTGATGGAGCTTTGCCAGGAGAAGCACATCGACCAGCTCTACCTGATTGACCGCCTGGAGCAGTCGCTCGCCAAGAGCTATGCCGAGATCTTGCATCTTGAGTGGGGCGCCAAGGTGACCATCGACCGCACCACCGGCAAGATCTACGTCTACCGCCTGGAGCCGATCGACGATTCTATGGACGAGGAGGGCAACTTCACCGAGTTCGAGGAGATCGACGTCACCCCCAAGAACACGAGCCGCATCGCTGCCCAGCACGCCAAGGCCGAGATCAACGCCTGTCTCTTATACACATCTCCGAGCCCACGAGACTACGCTGCATCTC
>URGY01000155.1 GCA_900547505.1 uncultured Collinsella sp. | reverse complement strand
GCGAAGAGCGTTGCTGCCTAGGCTAGCCCCTTGTCACACAAACTACCGAAGCCTCCATTTATTTCACAACCTTGCAGCCAAAGGAGAGGTTTGAAGTGCCGGAAAGGCCTTGCTCGGATGCGATTTGGGCCAGCAAGGCACCATAGGAAGATGGCGTTCCTTGTCGAGTGGGTCGTCTGCCTACGCTTGGCTTTGGCAGGGTATTCGAGTTCGCGATAGGGAGGTTCACTATCGTCGTCGGATGTTCGGAGGGCGATGCGATGGAGTCGTTATCGCTTTGCGCAAAGAGACCTATGCCGAGTGCATCAAAGACGGTCAGCAACTTGTCGAGTCGAATGCCGGTGGCGTCGCCCAGCTCGAGCGATGCGAGCAGGCGCTCCGAAACACCGGCCTTTTTAGCGAGGGTCGCACGGGTGATTCCCTGCGACTCGCGTGACTGGCGCACGTAGATGCCAGCTTGGCGCGGTGTGGTGATGGGAAGGGTATCCACGGCGATCTCCTAACGTGCAGACTTTTGCATATCAGTATGACATGCAAAAGTCTGCACGAAAAGGCCTCATGCAAAACTCTGCATGAGGCCTTGTGCTGGCGTTGAGTTTTGAGCGATTGTGTTTGGCGTTACAGCGCCAAAATCCCCAGATGCTCAAGCAAAATCTTAAGCCCAATGAGGATAAGCACAACGCCGCCCGCGATGGTGGCGGGCTTTTCGTAGCGCGCGCCAAAGGTGTGGCCGATCGCTACGCCGGCGACGGAGAAGATAAACGTTGTGATGCCTATAAGCGATACAGCGGGCACGATGTCGACCGAGAGCGCGGCAAATGAGATGCCCACGGCTAGGGCGTCGATTGAGGTGGCGATGGCGAGGATCAGGTATTCGCCCAGGTCAATCTTTTCGGCATCCTTGCCGTCGTCTTCATCCTCGTCTTCGGTAAAGGCTTCCCACAGCATTTTGCCGCCGATGAAGGCCAAAAGGATAAAGGCGATCCAATGGTCGATGGGTCCGATGATGCCCATGAATTGACTGCCGAGCGCCCATCCGATTACGGGCATGCCGGCCTGAAAGCCGCCAAAGAACAGGCCGAGCACCACGGCGACTTTAAGGTTGATCTTCTTCATGCCAAGGCCCTTGCAGATGGAAACGGCAAAGGCGTCCATCGAAAGGCCAACGGCGAGCAACACGAGCTCTGCGAGTCCCATAGTCTGGCTCCCTCTCTGCGGGCGAGCCCGATTACGCGACTACTCCCTCATTTATGCGAATCCCGATGCTACCACATAAGCAGCTCATTTGGATTGGGGCTCTCAGCTGTGTTCGCTCATTCTGTAAGCATCGGATTTTGCGGGCGTCACAGGGGCAAACCGTGAGAAACTTATTGACGTTTATGGAGCGTATACGATGGGAGCGATGCCTTGGATAAGAACGAGCTGCAAAAGCGTATGGAACAGGCCATCCGCCTGACGGCACCTGGTCAGCCGATCCGCACCGCCCTCGACATGATCATTGCCGGTCACCTGGGTGCCCTTATCTGCGTCGGCGACACCGAAAACGTGCTCGCCGCCGGTAACGACGGCTTCCCGCTCAACATTTCGTTTACCTCGAACCGCCTGTTCGAGCTTTCCAAGATGGACGGTGCCATCGTCATCGACGGCGACCTCACCCAGATCCTGCGCGCCAACTTCCACCTCAATCCCGATCCCTCGCTCGCCACGAGCGAGACAGGTATGCGTCACCGCACCGCCGCCCGCATGTCGGTGCTCACGGATGCCATCGTGATCTCGGTCTCGGCCCGTCGCGCCGTCGTTAACGTGTACGTCCACGGCAAGAGCTACGAGATCCAGCCCGTCACCACCATCATGAGCTCGGTCAACCAGCTCGTCGCCACGCTTCAGACCACCCGTCAGTCGCTCGACCGCTCCCTGCTGCGTCTGACGGCCCTCGAGCTGGACGACTACGTTACGCTCGCCGACATCACCGGCATCTTCTCTAGTTTCGAGATCATGCAGCAGGCAAAGACCGAGCTTAAGGATTGCATTGTCAAGCTGGGCAACCAGGGCAAGCTCGTGCAGATGCAGCTCGAGCAGCTTGCCGGCTCCAGCATGGATACCGAGTACGACCTGATGATTCGCGACTACGCGAGCGATTCCTCCGAGGCAAACGCCGAGAAGATTCGCGCTGAGCTTGCCCGTATGACTCCCAAGGACTTGTCCGACCCGCAGCATGTGGCGGCAGTTCTGGGCTACGACGACCTGGACGAGGACTCCGTCATGACACCGCTGGGCCTGCGCACGCTTTCTCGCGTGTCCGTCGTGCGCGACGGCGTGGCCGAGAAGATCGTCGACGAGTACGGCTCGCTGCAGGAGCTCATGGACGACATCAGCGAGGATCCGGAGCGCCTGGGCGACTTTGGCGTTAACAACCCTGCCATTCTTGCGGACTCCCTGTACCGCATGAAGGGCACCAAACAGGGGAACGCATAATGGCGCCCGTATGCGCCGTGGTCGTTGCCGGTGGCAGCGGCCAGCGCTTTGGTAACCCCGGTGGCAAGCAGCTCGTCAATGTAGCGGGCCGTCCGCTTATGAGCTGGTCCATCCGCGCGTTTGACCGTAGCGATAAGGTCGGCCACATCGTCGTGGTTTGCCCTGCCGAGCGTCGTGCCGAGATGCGCCGCCTGGCCATCGACCCGTTTGACTATGACACGCCCATCAGCTTTGCCGATGCCGGCGATACCCGTCAGGATTCCACCCGTGCCGGCGTGCATGCGGCTCCGGCGGGCTTTGAATACGTTGCCATCCACGATGGCGCTCGTCCGCTCATTACGACCGAGGCCATCGACCACGCTATCGACGTGCTCATGGGTGACCGCTCGCTCGACGGTGTCGTGTGCGGTCAGCCCGCGATCGACACGCTCAAGATCGTCGACGGCGATAATATTGTCGAGACGCCGCCGCGCGAGCTCTATTGGGCCGCGCAGACGCCGCAGATCTTTAGCGTCGACGCCATGAAGCGTGCTCACGCCGCTGCTATCGCCGAGGGTTTTATCGGTACCGACGATTCATCGCTGGTCGAGCGCATGGGCGGGCGCGTCCGCTGCGTCCAGAGCCCACGCGATAACCTTAAGGTGACGGTGCCCGAGGACCTGCGTCCCGTAACCGCGATTCTGCTCGGTCGCATGGCCGAGGGAGAGGACCTTCCCCATGTTCAGTAACCTGCGCATTGGCCACGGCTACGACGTCCACCGTTTGGTGGAGGGGCGTCGATGTATCATCGGCGGGGTCGACATTCCCTACGAGCGCGGCCTGCTGGGCCACTCGGATGCCGATGTGCTCGCGCACGCCTTGGCCGACGCCATTCTGGGCGCCTGCCGCGGGGGAGACATCGGTAAGCTATTCCCCGACACCGATCCTGCCTACGAGGGTGCTGATTCGATGGTGCTGCTCGCTCGTGTGATGGACTATGCGCGCGAGCTGGGCTTTGAGTTTGTCGATGCCGATTGCACCATTGCCTGTCAGCAACCCAAGATCACCCCGCACCGCGATGCCATGCGCGCCAACCTTGCCCATGCCCTGGGCGTTGACGTCGAAAACGTGGGCGTCGCCGCCACTACGACCGAAAAGCTCGGTTGGGAAGGCCAGGGCGAGGGAATCGGCGCCTGGGCCGTCTGCCTGCTACAGAAAATCGTTAAGGAGTAACGAATGCGTATCTACAACAGCGCTACCCATAAAAAGGAAGAGTTCCAGCCCATCGAGTCCGGCAAGGTCCGCATGTACGTGTGCGGCCCCACGGTCTACGACAACATCCACATCGGCAACGCCCGTACGTTCATCAGCTTTGACGTGATTCGCCGCTGGCTCATCGCGAGCGGCTACGAGGTCACGTTCGCCCAGAACCTCACCGATGTCGACGACAAGATCATCAAGCGCGCCAACGAGCAGGGCCGTACGGCCGCCGAGGTCGCGACGGAGTTCTCCGACAAGTTCATCGGCGTCATGCGCGCCGCCAACGTGCTCGATCCCGATGTGCGCCCCCGCGCCACCAAGGAGATCGGCCCCATGATCGCCATGATCAAGACGCTTATCGAGCAGGGCCACGCTTACGCAGCCGATAACGGCGATGTGTACTTTGCCGTGCGCAGCGATCCCAGCTATGGTCAGGTCTCGGGCCGCAACATCGACGACCTTATGGTTGGCGCGCGCATCGAGGAGAACGAGGACAAGAACGACCCGCTCGACTTTGCTCTGTGGAAGGCCGCCAAGCCCGGCGAGCCCAGCTGGCCGAGCCCCTGGGGCGAGGGCCGTCCCGGTTGGCACACCGAGTGCGCCGCCATGGTGCATCGCTACCTGGGCACTCCGATCGACATCCACGGCGGCGGCTCCGACCTTGCCTTCCCGCATCACGAGAACGAGTGCGCCCAGGCCACCTGCGCCTGGCACCAGGGCTTCTCCAACACCTGGATGCACACGGGCATGCTGCTGGTAGACGGCGAGAAGATGTCCAAGTCGCTCGGCAACTTCTTTACGCCTGTCTCTTATACACATCTGACGCTGCCGACGAATAGCCTTGTGTA
>URGY01000154.1 GCA_900547505.1 uncultured Collinsella sp. | reverse complement strand
CTTCGGCAGCGTGGAAATTGGGCGCCCACACGGCGATGCGCACACGTTCGTCATCGCCGGCGCAGGTACGGGGTCGGCTGTGTTTCGCCAGCTCATTCGGCAGGGCAAGGCGTTCTACGCGGGCGTTCTGCACGAAGGGGACATCGACTGCGAGCTCGCGCGCGACCTAGCGGCGGAATGCGTGGCCGAGCGCGCCTTCGAGCCGATCGGGGATAAAACCATAGCCCGCGCCAAAGAGCTCCTCGTCCACTGCGTGCTCCTTATCGTGTGCCCCGCCGCCTTCGGCACCATAAACGCCCGCAACGCAGAGCTCGTCGAGTTCGCACGCTCGCATGGTATCGAGGTCATGCGAGCGTGCGAAGGCGCATCGGAGGATGCCCAATTGGAGTGGGAAGGATAAACTGGACTTTCATTTAAGGATCCTCAGGCTACAGCTCCTACGCCGACGAGCCCAACTAGACCTAATCCAAGCGAGATTCCAAACTCGAAAGACCGCTCAACGTCAGATTATTAGCAACCTCCGAGACACGCTCGATAGGAACCGAGCCGTCAGACAGCGCCCACGTGCGATAGATACCGATAATACCCGACAGCAAAAACGCCAGATAGTAGTCGAACATCTCATCCTTAAGACCTTGGGGCAGCAGATCGCGCTCGGCAATCTCGTGCTCGAGCGGCGCACGAAGACGAGCCATAAAATCATCGAGCGGAATGTTCTCGATCAGCTGACGATTGAGCACCAAGTTGTTACACAGTGCCTCGTTAACGGTTTTAAAGAAGGTCGCCGCCGCGCCCAGGGCGCGCTCGTTGGTGTCACCGTCCATGGAAGCAAGCGTTTTCTCGACCGAGTCGACAATCATCTCCACCACATCGACGGCAATGGCATCGAGCAGGCCGTCAACCGTACCAAAGTGAACGTAAAAGGTCTTGCGGTCGACATTGGCCTCACGCGCGATGGCACTCACCGTAATGTCTGCCAGCGGCTTTTCCATGAGCAGGCGCTCGAAAGCGGAAAGGATGGCATTACGGCTGCGAACAATGCGGCGGTCAAGACGCGGTTTGCTGGTTGCCATGGGCGTGTCCCTTCGATATGCGAGCATTCATCAACAGATGAGAGATAATCTACGTAAGAGGATTATCCCCCATACAGCACAAATATGCCCCGCATCATGAAGAACGCACGACTGTCCTACTGCGACTTAGGGTGCTTCTTCTTATTGAGTACCGACGGAGATACGCGAATACCATCGCCTGTCTGGCGCACATAGGCTTTATGAGCCGGCTTAGCGGTCCCAGAAGCCTTCTGAGCCTGCTTCTTGGGATCAACAGTACAGCATTCGCGGGGTGCGGCTTAGTGGGCGCAGAGGGCGTTTGAGGCGTGCGACCGAGCTTGCGCATCACGCGATCCCAGCGCGCATGGATGCTCTCGTTGTGGGCGCTCTTAAGGCCCAGCAGGGGCGCAGCCAAAATGGTCGGCGCAATAAACGTAATGAGGCGCCACAGCAGATAGCCAGCGGTCGAAGCCGAGCCAAAGAAATGACCCAAGAACAATGCAAAGCCGCCCTCAGCGCCACCAGTTCCACCGGGCAGGGGGACCGCAGAGCTCAGCAGCTGGACAAAGGCGCTCGCGGCCATGACCGAGAAAAAGTCGACCTCGTGGTGGCCAAAGGCAAGCATCAGGAAATACGGCACGAGGTAGAAAAACGCGAGTTGCAGCATGGTGATGACCACCGTGAGCAGCATGGAAGAAAAATGTCCGGCTGAAAGCTTGAACTTCTCGGAGAAGGAGTAGATCTCGCCATCGACAAACGTGCGCCATCCCTCGATCTTAGTGGCCGAGACACCAATGCGCTCAAGCCAATTGATGATGCAATGGGCGACGCGCGTGACGGTCTTAGGCATGAGCGCGACGGCGAAGATGCCCAGCAAGATGCAGCAGTGCCCACCAAAGCTAAAGACACACAGCAGCGTCATGTCGCCATAGCGCTCGGCAAAAAACGGCATGCGAGCAAGCAGTAGGATAGCGCCCCAGGCAACGAGGCCAAACTGATACACGATAAAGCGCGTGAACTGCGTGGCGCCAGCCTCGCCGACATTTTGGCCCGCCTTGGTCAGGCGGTAGATCTGGGCGGGAGTCGAGCCCATCATCATGGGCGTCAGGTTGCCAAAGAAGATGCCGCTCGCCTCGACCGAAATCAGGTCGCGGATGCCGACGGGTGAATATGGGTCGAGCCAGACGGCGATCGCATAGGCCACAATGCCAAAGAACAGATACATGAACATGCAAAGACACGCGACAACGAGCCATGGCGCCTGGACGCTCGACATTGCGGCCCAGAACTGCCCCATCTGCCCGGTTACCACCAGATAGACGATATAACCCACCAGCACGACGCCGATAAAGATGGCGCCGCGGCGTGCGCTCTTATTGTCATCTCCGCCCGAAGCCTCAACCTCGACCTGGGGCTTAGACGTATGCTGAGAGGACTCCGTCATGAGACTCCTTCTAACAGTCAAAATATCTTGGATATTGTACCCGTAAGGGCCATAAGCAGAACGCAAAGCTCTGGTTCAAACGGGAATTGCAGACGGCTGTTTGAAAATAAAAAACCCGACCTTCCATGGGAAGACCGGGTATCAGATGCGTGGTAGCCCGTACCAGATTCGAACTGGTGATCTCCGCCTTGAGAGGGCGGCGTCCTAAACCGCTAGACGAACGGGCCACATGACATCTGCACTGCCGTGCTGCGAGGAAATATATTACGGGACAAAAAACATCAGCGCAAGAAGAAATTCCAAATTGCCGAAAAATTGTCGGCAGGTTATGGAACACGCAGGTAAACTGGGTAGCTAATTCAAGTTGAGCTGGACCAAAAGAGCTTCGCGCTCGTTGGGAATGTTGTCTTCGATCACGGCGTCGAGGGCGGCGTTGAGTAGCTGCCCCAGTTCCGGCCCGGGCTTGACTCCGGCACGGATCAGGTCACCGCCGTTGATGGCGAGCATCTTGAGCGTATAGGGCTCCCCTGCCTTCAGCAGCTCGTGCGCCATCACGCGCATCTCCTCAATCGTCTCGACGTAATAGAAGCACGACGGGGCTTTGCCGAGCGTGTCGGCACGCTTAAGGTCCATGAGCTCGTCAATCAGGCGCGGCGTGTCGACACCCTCGCCCGAAAGCGCGCGCATCATATTGAGCAGGCAGAAACGCTCGGGGCGCAGCGGCTTGTCATGGTATTTGATGAGCAGGCACACGTCGCGCACTAAGTCGTGCGAGAGCGCCAGGCGATCCATAATGACGCGCGCCTTCTTGGCGCCGAGCTCGGGATGACCGTAGAAGTGTCCGCTGCCGGCGTGATCGACCGTAAAGCACTCGGGCTTGGACACATCGTGCAAAAACGCCGCCCACATCAGGCTCGACGAGGGCGCGACGCCGTCACACAGCGCCAGCTCCCCTGCCACCGTCAGCACACGGGCGATATGCTCGTAGACGTTAAAGGCATGGTAGACGCTACGCTGGTCAAAGCCACGGGCCGGGGCCAGCTCGGGCACAGCGGCACAGATGAGCTCGGGGTAGCGCAGCATCGCGTCTCCCCCATGACCGGTCGAAAGAATGCCCTCGAGCTCAATACCCACACGCTCACGCGCCACGGCATCGAGCAGCGGCGCGCACTCGGCAAGCGCGCGCTTAGTCTCGGGCTCAATCATAAAGTCCAGGCGGCAGGCAAAGCGCACCGCACGCAACATGCGCAGGGCGTCCTCGTTAAAGCGACGCTTGGGATCGCCGACAGCGCGAATCAGCTTGCGCTCCAAGTCACCTTGGCCGTCGTAGCGGTCGACAAGCCCGCGCTCGGGATGCCAGGCCATGGCGTTGACGGTAAAGTCGCGGCGCGCCAGATCATCCTCGAGCGAGGCGGCACGCTCCACACTCTGGGGATGGCGACCATCGGTGTAAAAGCCATCCAGACGGTACGTGGTGACCTCGATACGCTCGCCATCGGAAATAGCCGTGATTCCGCCAAATTTAATGCCCGACTCCACAACCGCGATGCTGGCGGCCTCGAGCGCCGCTTTGGACTCCTGCCACAGGCCGCTACAGCACATATCAACATCGTGGCTGGGGCACCCCATCAGGGCGTCGCGCACCCAACCGCCCACGTACCAAGCCTCAAGACCAGCCGCCTCAAGCGCACGCAGGACGCGCAGGGACGCATCGGACGGTTGAGTACCGTTGAGCGAAACATTGCACATGCCTATGGCCTCCTGCACTTGTGAGCGTTAATCGATGGTTCTCAAGAAGTCTAACAAGAAACGAGAAAGCGCGCACACGCAATCGCGTCGTCGATTAGATAAAACGAGACAGCAGACGCTATATACGTTCAGTGCACAAAAAACACCCGCCTCAGAGATCCAAAGCGGGTGTTCGACAACGATGTATCGATGCGGCTAGCAGACCTGGCGAACCTCGATGTGCTTCTTATATTCGTCCACCTTGGCAAAATCGCCCAGACCGGGGCACTCGACCACCTGTCTCTTATACACATCTCCGAGCCCACGAGACTACGCTGCATCTCGTA
>URGY01000153.1 GCA_900547505.1 uncultured Collinsella sp. | reverse complement strand
CGCCCTACACCGTCCCTTGCTTCCAAGAAGCAGACCTGCGCGCCATCGTAGACTTTGTACGATCCCACAACGTAGGCAAGTCAATTGAAGAGAAGGTTCTCGTCATGGCGGCGAACGGGACGAGTCAAGACTCCTGCGACAGCGAGACCATTAAGAAAATAGGCCTTGCAGCAAAAGCAGCCGGCGCTGACCTCCAACATATCGGGGACTCCATGAACGGTATTTGCCTGCCCCAGAATATCTTCACGCTCGGACAAGCCCTTCGTGGATACAGGCATCAGATCGTCATGCTGAGCCGCTCTGTGATACGTTAAGGTTACCTTGCCCACGTTACATCCCGACTGAGGCAACTATCAGGTATAACCAACATGCAAACTGAGGCTCTAATGCTCGATACACACGAAAAACGGCCACTCTATTTACAGCTCACCGACGCGCTGCTCAAGCAGATCGTCGATGAATATCAAGCAGACGATAAACTTCCAACAGAAATGGAACTCTGCGACGAATACGCCGTAAGCAGAACAACCGTCCGACTTGCCATGAGTGAGCTGGAGCGTCGTGGAAGTATCTATCGAATCCAAGGTAAGGGGTCGTTTGTTGCACCGAAACGCGTTAGCGAGCTCAATTCACTTTTAGACTTTGACTTTGCAAGCCATTGCGATGGCGTTGATCCAGATGCCATTACCAAACATTTCGGCGGCCTCACATCAGGTCGTCCAATTTCCGTAATGATGCTCCAACAATTTGGATGTCAAAGTCGCGACAAAATTCAGCGTCTTGAATTGACCTACGAACTTGAAGGCAGCTTCATAGGCGCTGATACGTTCTTCATTTCAAAGTCGCGCGTTCCGAATAACCAGTTAGATTTTCAGGCATTTAGCAGAATCATGGACGACTTGTCCAAGTCTATCCAATCTGTTAGGGAAAGCTATAGAGCACGTCAGCTTAGCGATTCCGAAGCCAGTAATTATGGTGTTGCAAAACTTCCGGTCATCGAACTGACTCATTATGCTTACGACTCCGGAGGCAAACTAATCTCAATTGTCTGCCGCACCGTCTTAACTGGGCGAATCCCTTATCAAAACTTTATTTTCAAGTCCTAATGTTCTTTTTCTTTTGTCTCGATCTGTAACACGTAGCCGAGTTTTTAAGTCCTAACCGTTACAGATCGAGACAAACAAGGTAGGCCCCGCCGAATTGTCTCAATCTGTAACATCTGGTTGGTAGTTTCACCCCTACCTGTTACAGGTTGAGACGATTTGATAGTGGAGTCCTTATTTGCGCGTCATATCGCGTAGCGCTGACGCGCTGGTTTCCACAATGACAGGAGGTAAAAGTCCTCCCGCATCACCCGTTGGCAATCCCGTAGCGATAACTAGCAAATAACCTGCGTGTGTTCCTCGATGGCGGCACGATCCTCGGCGGCGATGCCCGGCTCGCACACCACGGCGTCCAAATTGTCCAGGCGGCAGAAGGTGTAGAAGTCGCGCTTGCCGATCTTGCTGGAGTCGGCGATCAGATAGCGCGAGTCGGCCTTGCTAAAGGCGAGCTGCTGGATGCGGCCCTCTTCCATATTGGATGTAGACACGTCGCCGTCCAGAATGCCGTTGGCACCGATAAACGCCGCGTCGATGCCCAGCGCACGCAGGGTATCCTCGGCCGTTGGTCCCACAAAAGCGGCGGTGCGGCGACGGTACATGCCGCCCACCAGGCACAGGTCGCAGTCTTCGCGCGCCTCGAGCAGGTTAAACACCGAAAGCGAATTGGTCACAATGCGCAGGCGAAACGCCGGCAGCATCGAGGCCATCTGCTCAACCGTGGTGCCCGTGCCCAAAAAGATGGTCGAGCCTTCCTCGATAAGCTCCACAGAACGGCGCGCAATCTGCAACTTTTCCTCGGCATGCTTCGTGCGCTTTTCGCTGTGCGAATACTCATGGCGCAGCATAGCGTGTGGACGGCCCTGCGCACTGCGGGCTCCGCCGTGCACGCGCTCGATCTCGCCCAGGCTCGCAAGCTCCTCAAGGTCACGGCGGATCGTCATATCCGAGACACCTAACGCATCCGAAATCTCCTTGACCGAGACCGTTCCCTGTTCCTCGAGCAGCTGTCGAACCTTATCCTGTCGCTCCGCTTTAATCACGATGAGTCCTCGCTGTTCCACGCTCACGTCAATTCAAACAATAACGAACAAATTGTATCAGACTCGCGCGCGTCAGAAATGAACGCCCGCACAGCTCCAATCATCACTTTTTTGAGAAAAATACCCCCTGCTTTAGTGGGGTGTAGTGATAATCTCGCCTGTTCGCGCTACAGTTTGTCCGAAATACCTCGATGTTAGGAACCAAATGATCACTTCCGAGCTTTTCGGCACCGCGCCGTGCGGTACCCCCGTTCATCGTTACACCCTCAACGGGCCCGAGATCTGCGTTCGCATTATGGACTATGGCGCCACCGTGCTGGGTATCGATGTGCCCGACATCCCCGGCAACGTGCGTGATGTGGTGCTGGGCTTCGATAAGCTCGAGGATTACTTTGACAACCCCGCCTGCTTTGGCGCGACCATCGGCCCTGTGGCAAACCGCACCGCGGGCGCCACGATCACCATCGACGGCACGGACTGGCATATGCCCGCCAACGAGGGCGCCAACAACCTGCACAGCGATCTTGAGCACGGTCTGCATAAACGCGTGTGGGACGTTGAGCTCGACGAGGCCCATAACGCCGTGCGCATGACCACCTCGCTTGAGGATGGCGAACTGGGCCTTCCCGGCAACCGCACCTTTACGGCCGTGTTTACCGTTACACGCACCGGCGTCTTTCGCATCGAGTATGACTGCGAGAGCGACCGCGCCACCTACGTGTCCATGACCAACCACACGTACTTTAACCTTGCCGGCCATAACGCCGGCATGGACTGTGAGCACTTCTTTGTTGCTAACGCCGCACACTACCTGCCCGTTAACGAGCAGAGCATCCCCACCGGCGAAATCGCTCCGGTCGAGGGCACGCCGTTTGACTTCCGCGAGCTGCGCCCCGTCGCACCCGGCATGGAGGCCGACGACCCGCAGATTAAGCAGGCACGTGGCTACGATCACTGCCTGTGCATCGATGGCTATCAGTACGGCCGCAACCTGCGTCGCGCCCTACATGTCGAGGAGATGTGGACCGGTCGTGAGCTGGACTACTACACCACCGCCCCGGGCGTACAGCTCTACACCGGTAACTGGCTGGGCGACGAGCACGCCAAGGACGATGCCAACTATGGCTGGGGCGCCGGCTTTGCCCTCGAGGCCGAGATGTACCCCGACACGCCGCACCAGCCGCTGTTCCCGCAGGGCATTGTGGGCCCGGGTCACCCCTACAGCAATGTGATCGAGTACCACTTTATGAGGCACTAAGCCCATAACGCAATATATCGCACAGCAGCGCCCGCCGGTACCACAGCCGACGGGCGCTGTTTCATGAATAAATCCTTCTTTTCGATGCCACCGAATTGGTGACATAACAAAACTATGCCGAATTACTACGATGAACCCACAATGTCCGACCACGCGCTGGTTTATAAAAAATTAGCAACTCGTCTACCTGCAGTTTTATTCTCTGCAAATTTAGCATGCTCGGCGATAAGCAATTCATCGTAGTAAACCGGCATAGTTTTGGCGGACAGCGCCACGCAAACCCCCTACGACGGCAAAATGATCCGTTTTTCTCCGTCCCCAAGGGATCAGTTGAACAGATTGCCGATGGGGTCGGGATTGGAGCTGGGGAGATAGCGGATTTCTAGTTCTATGCCGAGCTTTTGCAGCTCTCTGAGAGCAGCGACGTCCGCATCGTCTGTGGCGACTGCGGGCGCTGCGGGATGCTTGCCCTCCCCTGTCTGCATATGGCCAATGCTGATCTTGGTGATCGGCACGCCACCCTTAACCAGCGCGAGTGCATCGGCGGGTGAGGCCACCATGATCAGAATCAATTGGCGCGGCGTTGCGGTATGAATGATGTCGATGGCCCTTTGCACCGAGAAAAACCTTGTCCAAACGCCTTCTGGCGCCGCCACCCTCATGGGTGCCCATTGGCGCGAATCCGCCGCAATCTCGTCGTTGACGATTAGGACAAGGTTGGAGCCCACGGCTTCGTTCCACAGCTCAACGTCTTGCCCGTAAATGAAACGGTCATCGATACGCGTGAGAAGGATCCTGGGTTGAGCCATCATTGCCCCATTCTGCTTGAGACCCGTAAGAGCAAGACATCGCGCCTCTAATATTAGTGCATTTAAAGTGAGAAAAGCCGTCAGAACACTTGCGCGGATGTGCGATGTCCCGTATCATAGACAGCCGTTGACGCCTCAGTTGCGCCATCACATGGCCGCCAGCGTAGCTCAGTTGGTAGAGCACCGCTCTCGTAAAGCGGGGGTCACCGGTTCGAGCCCGGTCGCTGGCTCCATTGCACAAGATAGCCGCCTTCGGGCGGCTTTTTTGTTGCCGATTTCGGGCGCGCATCCGCCAATCCAAGCACAACGCCGCCGGAAACTCCCCTACTCAACAAAAGCCCCGCCAGCCCTGTCTCTTATACACATCTCCGAGCCCACGAGACTACGCTGCATCTCG
>URGY01000152.1 GCA_900547505.1 uncultured Collinsella sp. | reverse complement strand
TAGTCTCGTGGGCTCGGAGATGTGTATAAGAGACAGTTGACGGCCAGGACGCTTCGGCCGCCATCCGCACCCCGCAGGTCGACGCCAACGTGTCCAAGGTCTCGGCCTATCCGGGCGTGCGCGCCGCTATGCTCATTCACCAGCGCCGCGCCGCCGAGGACCGCGATATCGTGGCCGAGGGTCGCGACATCGGAACCGTTGTGTTCCCCAACGCGCAGGTCAAGGTCTTCCTGACCGCCGACCCGCGCGAGCGCGCCCGCCGCCGCGTGCTGCAGCGTCACCAAAACGACGCCCAGCCGCTCACGCCCGCGCAGCTCGAGGCTGAAGTCGACGAGACCCTCGACGCCCTTAAGCAGCGCGACAAGCTCGACAGTAGCCGCGAGGTCGCCCCGCTCGTGTCCGCCGAGGACGCCGTGCACGTCGACTCCACCGCCCACACCATCGATGAGGTCGTCCACATTATCGAGGACCTCATCAACCAAAGGAGGTAGCCCATGCGCCTGTTTAAGCAGACGCCCGAGGATTACTACAACGCCCCCTACGCCGAGTTTCCGGCGCTCATCCGCGGCACCGTCGTCGTAGTCATGGCCATCCTTTGGGCCTTCTCTAAGCTCATGTGGCGCTGGAAGGTAGAGGATGCTGACCTGCTGTTTGAGCGCCAGGACGGCCGCGGCAGCGTGGTCATCTGCAACCACACCTCGATGGCCGAGCTTTTGGCCGTGGAGACGGCGCTGTTCTTTGGGGGGCGCCGCATTCGTCCCATCTTTAAGTCCGAGTTCGCCAAGAGCAAGATTGTGCGCTGGGCCTTTAGCCGCGTAGGCGGCATCCCCGTGGAGCGTGGTACTGCCGATATGAAGTGCCTGCGTGCCGCCCAGCATGCGCTGCAGCGCGGCGAGGACGTTCTGATCTTCCCCGAGGGCACGCGCATCCGCTCGCGCGAGATCAAGCCCGAGGTCCACGGCGGTTTTGCGCTCATCGCTCAGATGGGCAAGGCACCCGTGAACCCGCTCGCCATCTGCGGCTGGTCCGACATCACGCCCGCGGGCAAAAAGATCATGCGCCCTAAGAAGTGCTGGATCCGCGCCGGCAAGGCCGTCTCGCTTTCCGACGCACCGGCCGGGCTTAAGCGCACGGAGCGCCTGGAATGGTTTGAGTCCGAGGCCATGAGCCGCGTCTACGCCATGCGAGACGAGCTATGCGCCGAGCATCCGGGCAGGTTCTAGCCATGAGCGAGAACGTGACGAACACCGCCGCGACTGCGTCCGACCAGGCCACCGCGCCTTCCATCGAGATCGCCGCCCACGCCGGCACTTGCTACGGCGTACAGCGTGCGCTCGATATGGCGCTGGCCGCTGCGCCGCAGGCAGAGGAGTGCACTCAAGTTCACACCTTGGGGCCGCTCATCCATAACCCCATCGTGGTGCGCGAGCTTGCTGAGGCAGGCGTGGGGCTAGCCGACACCTTGGACGACGCCGCGTCGGGCACCGTGATCATTCGCGCCCACGGTGTGGTGCCGCAGGTAATCGATGCTGCCCGCAAGCGCGGCCTCAACGTGGTCGATGCCACCTGCCCTTACGTCAAGAAGGTCCACGTGGCCGCCGAGCGGCTGGTGCGCGAGGGCTATCGGGTGGTGGTCGTAGGCGAGCCAGGTCACCCCGAGGTCGAAGGTATTCTGGGCCACGCCGGCAATGATGCGCAGGTCGTGAGCTGTGCCGCCGATGCCAACGCCTTGTCGCTCAAGGGCAAGGTGGGTCTGGTTGTGCAGACCACCCAGACCGCGCAGAACCTCGCCGAGGTCGTGGCTGCCATCACCCCGCGCGTGCAGGAGCTGCGCGTGATCAACACCATCTGCGCCGCCACGAGTGAGCGTCAACAGGCAGCAGCCACACTTGCCAACCGTTGCGATTGCATGGTCGTCGTGGGCGGCAAGAACTCGGGCAACACCCGCCGCCTGGCGCAGATTTGCGCAGACGCCTGCGAGCGCACGTATCACATCGAGGAAGCTTCCGAGCTCCAGGCCGCGTGGTTTACCGACGCTCACCACATCGGCATCACCGCCGGAGCCTCCACCCCGCAAGAACACATCGAGCGCGCCGTCGAGCGCATCAAGGAGCTTTGCCGCTAACCATGGACCAGACCGTACCCGCATACGCCGCCGAGGTGGCCGATTACGGGCGCAGCCGCGACCCCGAGCCGGGTGAGGGCGCGCTCGTAAAGAACGTGCGTCCCGAATCGCCCGCGTGGGATGTGGGTATCGAGCCGGGCATGCGCGTGCTCACGGTCAACGGTGAGCAGCTTACCGACATGATTGTGTGGCTCTGGGAGGCCGACGATGATACCGTCGACCTGGAGGTTTTCGATCCGCGCGACAACACCGTCACTTCCGTCGAGCTCGACCGCTTCCCAGGAGAGGACTGGGGCCTTGAGTTCGATGGTCCCATCTTCGACGGCATGCGCACCTGTGTGAACGCCTGCGTGTTCTGCTTTATGACCATGCTCCCCAAGGGCGGTCGTTCCACGCTCTATATTCGCGACGACGACTATCGCCTAAGCTTTTTGCAGGGCAACTTTGTCACGCTCACGAACCTCACCGACGAGGACGTGCAAAACGTCATCCAACGCAACATGAGTCCCATGAATGTGTCGGTCCATGCCGTAAGCCCCGACGTCCGCCGACGCATGATGGGCCGCAACGCCCAGCGCGGCATGGATGTGCTTGAGGCCATCATGGCCGCCGGCATAGAGATTCACGCGCAGATTGTGTTGTGCCCCGGCATGAACGACGGCGAGGAGCTGGAAAGGACTCTGCGCTTTTGCGAGGAGCACGAGCAAATCACCAGCCTGGGCATTGTGCCGCTCGGTTTTACCAAGCATCAGAACCGTTTTAGCTGGTCCTACAGCGACAAGCCCGAGCTGGCGCGCGAGACCATCGCTATGATCAGGCCCTTCCAGGACCGCGCCTATGAGCGCTTTGGCCGCCACACCTTCCAGATGAGCGACGAGTTCTATCTGGACGCCGGCATCGATCCTCCCGAGGCAGACTTTTACGACGGTTACCCGCAGTACTACGACGGCATTGGCATGATTCGCTCGTATCTGGACGAGACCGACGACGTGCTGACTACCGATGCCGAGCGACTGGCCCGCGTCCGCGAGGCCATCGCCGCCCGCAGCCAGCACCTGCTGTGCCTCTCGGGCGCCAGCGCACACGATACCGTGGCGCGCTTTGTGGAGTCGCCGCATGGTCTCGCCGGCACCGTCACAGCCATCAAGAACCGCTACTTTGGCGGCAACGTGGACGTGACCGGTCTCATCGTCGCGTGTGACATTCTGGAGCAGCTGCCTCAGGACCTCTCGGGGGTTATGCTCTTTGTGCCTAAGCTCATGTTCAACGCTGACGGCATGACGCTTGACGAGTATCATCGTGACGATTTACTCGCAAGCCTTACCAGTCGCGGCGCCGAGGTTCATGTGGTGTCGACCATGCCGCATGAGCTGCTCGATACCCTGGAGCACATCCTTGGCATTGTGCCCGCAGACTCTACCAATTCCACTGACCCTACCCATTAAAGGAGTGCAGATGAAACCTATCGTCGCCGTCGTCGGACGCCCCAACGTGGGCAAGTCCACGCTCGTTAACCGCCTGGCCCAGACCTCGGACGCCATCGTCCATGAGTCCCGCGGCGTCACGCGCGACCGCTCATACCACACGGCCGATTGGAACGGCCGCGAGTTCACCATCGTCGACACGGGCGGCATCGAGCCGCTCAAGAGCGATGACGTCTTTGCCACGTCCATCCGCGACCAGGCCCTCGCCGCCGCCGAGGAAGCCGCCGTCATCCTGTTTGTGGTCGACGGCCGCACCGGCGTCACCGAGGAGGACGAGTCGGTCGCCCGCATGCTCAAACGCTGCGACAAGCCGGTCTTTCTGCTGGTGAACAAGCTCGACAACCCCGATCGCGAGAACGACAGCATCTGGGAGTTCTATTCGCTCGGTGTCGGTGAGCCCACGCCCCTCTCGGCTCTGCATGGCCACGGCACGGGCGACCTACTCGACGATATCGTGGCCCTGCTTCCGGAGGAAGAGGACGGGGTCGCCGATGAGTTCCCCGACGCGCTGAACGTCGCCATTATCGGCCGCCCCAATGCCGGTAAGTCGTCACTGTTCAACCGCATCCTGGGCGCTGACCGCTCTATCGTGTCCAACATCGCCGGCACGACGCGCGACGCCATCGATACCGTCGTAGAGCGCAACGGCAAGCACTACCGCATGGTCGACACCGCGGGCATTCGCAAGAAGAGCACCGTGTACGAGAACATCGAGTACTACTCCATGGTCCGCGGCCTACGCGCCATCGACCGCGCTGACGTGGCGCTGCTCGTCGTCGACGCCTCCGTGGGCGTTACCGAGCAGGACCAGAAGGTCATGGGTCTTGCCATCGAGCGCGGCTGCGCCATCGTAGTCCTGCTCAACAAGTGGGATCTGCTCGACGACGACCGTAAGCGCGAGGCTTGCATGGAGACCATCGACCGCCGTCTGAGCGTCATGGCTCCCTGGGCCCAGTACCTACGCATCTCGGCCCTGACCGGCCGCAGCGTCGAGAAGATCTGGG
>URGY01000151.1 GCA_900547505.1 uncultured Collinsella sp. | reverse complement strand
CGTAGTCTCGTGGGCTCGGAGATGTGTATAAGAGACAGCGGTATTCCGGTGTGCGGCAAGTCGGCGGGGGAGTGTGCCGCCTGCGCCGAGCGCGTCGTGGCCGAGCGGGCGGCAGATAACGCCGATACGCCCATGTCGATTGAGACCATCATCGACTTTATCGAGGACGGTGACATTGAGGACGCGCGCGCTGCCGTTGAGCGTCAGATTGAGCTGAATGGCGCAATCAGTGCCGAGGGCCTTGCGCACGCTTGGGGCGCCGAGGTGGGTCGTACGCTGCTGGGTGCTCGTGCCGATGATGTCGCCTGCCGTGCCCGTGCCCGTGCGGCCGCCGGATCCGACGCTCGCATGAACGGCTGCGCGCTGCCGGTCGCCATTGTGTGTGGCTCGGGCAATCAGGGAATTACCTGCGCATTGCCCGTCATGGAGTATGCCGAGTACCTGCGTTGCGACCACGAGCGCCTGGTGCGCGCCGTGATGCTGTCCGATCTTATCGCCGTGCATATCAAGAGTTATATTGGTGCGCTCTCGGCGTTTTGCGGTGCTATTTGCGCTGCGTGCGGCGCCGGTGCTGCGATTACCTGGCTGTGCGGTGGCACGCGCGAACAGATTGGCGCGACGGTCTCGAATACGCTTGGCAACGTGGGCGGCATCGTGTGTGACGGCGCCAAGGCGAGCTGTGCCGCCAAGATCTCGGCTGCCGTTGATGCGGCGATTCTGGGCCACGATATGGCCATGCAGGGTCGCGGCTTCCGCGCCGGCGAGGGCCTGATCCAGGATACCGTTGAGCAGACAATCGCCAGCATGGGCTACGTGGGCCGTGTGGGTATGAAAGATACCGACGTCGAGATCCTCAACATCATGATCGGCAAAACCCAGGTCTGTTAAGACAGTTCGTCGGCTACTTGGTGCTCGTAGAAGGCTTCGACTACGGCGTTAAAGTCGCGGGCGAAGTCTTCCATGGTTCCGCGCCAGGTGGCTCGGCTGGGCTTGCCCTGGCCCACATAGGCGGTTTGGATGCCGCAATCGGGGGACGGGAAGTCGCGCTTGGGATCGTTGCCCACCATAAGGACCTCGTGCGGCTCGAGCCCCATCACCTGAAGCTGCTCTAGATAGTAGGTGGCATCGGGCTTGCAGCGGGTGGTGTTTCCCATGTGCGTGACGAGCTCAAAGGGGGCGTCGGCCAGGTCGCCCCAACCCATGCGGCACTCGATGGCCCCCTGCGGAAAGCTGGGGTTGGTGAAGAGCGCGCAGCGCAGTCCTGCGTCCTGTACGGCCTGAAGCGCGGCGTGTGCGCCCGGCATGGCGTGGGCGTTGATGACATCGTCGTTCTTGTACGGCAGGACTTCGCGGTCGTAGTAGGTAAACGCCTCGTAGATGAGGGGATCGGAGAGGCGAATGCCGCACCGGCGCTCAACCTCTTCTTGGTAAAACTCAAGATTGGTGCGGTTGTCCGTGCCGCTGCGACGATTGGCGTTGAGGTCGACCAGGATGGTGCCGAGGCGTGCCATCGTGCCACCACGGCTGCGGCGGCCGATATCCGCGAGCATCGAAGAGACATCCTTAAAATAGCGAAGGATGAACGCGTTGAGGTTGATGCTGAGAAGCGTTTCGTCCATATCGAAAACGACTGCTTTGAGCACGCGGGCACCTTTCTCGAAAAATCGATCTAGAATCGTTGGCTCCGGATACTTTACCCCAAAGCCGAATGCCTGGCTGGTTATCGTCAAGTTGCGGAGACGTGTGTTCATAAGATTACGAAAAAGTCTCCACACGAGTAAAAAATCGCAGTTCACGCTTGAAATCGAACTCATTTCCCCGTAACCTATACGAACGTGATTGCATAAGCGTCACATTAGTATCTGTCGGCTCCCGAGTGTTCCTAAACGTTGTGTGCTTGTCGCACCCTTCTGTAGGTCCTAGCAATCGGGGCCCCGTAGTTCGAAAGGGGTCCACCTTTGAGTGAGATTCAGAACTCGTCCATTTTCTCTCTTGACGATGTCAATGAGGAGGAGATGAACAACCTCATCGACGGTACGATTACCGACTTTGATGAGGGCGATCTCGTTAACGGCACTGTCGTTAAGATCGAGCATGACGAGGTGCTCGTTGACATCGGATTCAAGTCCGAGGGCGTTATCCCGGTCCGCGAGCTGTCCATCCGCAAGGACGCTAACCCTGCAGACATCGTTGCACTCGGTGATCCCATCGAGGCTCTGGTTCTCCAGAAGGAGGACAAGGACGGTCGTCTGGTCCTGTCCAAGAAGCGTGCCGAGTACGAGCGTGCTTGGAACCGCATCGAGGAGAAGTTCAACTCCGGCGAGAACGTCGAGGGCGAGGTTATCGAGGTTGTCAAGGGCGGCCTGATCCTCGACATCGGCCTGCGTGGCTTCCTGCCCGCTTCCCTCGTCGACCTCCGTCGCGTCAAGGACCTCACCTCCTACATGGGCACCCGCATCGAGGCCCGCGTCATCGAGATGGACCGCAACCGCAACAACGTCGTCCTCTCCCGTCGCGTCGTGCTCGAGGAGTCCCGTAAGGCCGAGCGCTCCGAGATCCTGTCCAAGCTCAAGTCTGGTATGCGTCTCCAGGGCACCGTTTCCTCCATCGTCGACTTCGGCGCCTTCGTCGACCTCGGCGGTATCGACGGCCTCATCCACATCTCCGAGCTCTCCTGGAACCACGTCAACCATCCTTCCGAGGTTGTCAAGGTCGGCCAGGAGGTCGAGGTCGAGGTTCTCGACGTCGATCTCAACCGCGAGCGCATCTCCCTGGGTCTCAAGCAGACCACCGAGGATCCGTGGCGCGCACTGGTCAAGAAGTACCCCGTCGGCGCTATCGTCGAGGGCACTGTGACCAAGCTTGTCCCGTTCGGCGCTTTCGTCGACCTGGGCGAGGGCATCGAGGGCCTGGTGCATATCTCCGAGATGGCCAACAAGCACGTCGATCAGCCTTCTCAGGTCACCCATGTGGGCGACAAGGTTCAGGTCAAGGTCATGGAGATCGACCTCGACCGTCGTCGTATCTCCCTGTCCATGAAGTCCGCTGCTGAGACTCTGGGCGTCGAGATCGAGGTTACCCCGCTGCCTTCCGAGAAGAAGGACGAGGAGACCGACGCCGAGTAAATCGGTTTGACGATCACTTGTTTTAAGGGACCCGTCCGCAATGGACGGGTCCCTTTTTTCATTTGGTGCCGAGATGCATGATGCTGCCCATGCTATCCACAAGCTATTTGGTTGTCGGTGCATGAAAAAATGCCGACATCCCGCCTCGGGGAGGAGGCGGGAACACACCGAGTAGACGGAGGGGTGTGGAGCGCGGTCGCGTCTCGACTGACGACGTTGCCCATCGACAACCCTATTGTACTGCATGGTGTGGTTCTTGGTTTATCGTGTCGAACGCTTGCGTTGTGCCATTGCCTGCGGCAACGGTGTGTTACACTCTTGCACTGCTGAGTGGGCCAGACGGTCGCGCGATGTGCTGCTTGCAGTACGCGTGAGGAAAGTCCGGGCTCCAGAGGGCGGGATGCCGGCTAACGGCCGGGCGGAGTGATCCGACGGAAAGCGCCGCAGAAAAGAAGACTCCCACCTGCGCCGCAAGGCGTAAAGGGAAAAGCTGAAACGGTGGTGTAAGAGACCACCAGCGTCGTGGCAACACGGCGGCTTGGCAAGCCCCATCCGGAGCAAGCGCGAATAGGAACGCTATGGGCCGGCCCGGTCCGCGTTCGGGTAGCGTGCGTGGAGCTGCATGGTAACGTGCAGACAAGATAAATGACCGTTCACGACAGAACCCGGCTTACAAGCCCACTCAGCAACCATGTTGACGCTGCGACGGCGTCAGCTGGCCGATTTGGCGCTCATTCGTCGGTCGCCGCCATAAGGCGTGCTCCCCCCTCTTTCGGGCCAAATCGACTCAGCTGACGCCGTCTCGCTGTTTTTGCCTGGTCATCGGCGTTGCCGTTCTATTTACCGGGGTTATCGGTACGGTCTTTGCCGTATTATTGAGGCTGTTTGTTGCCGCGCTTAGTTTTGTTGAGGGGCTTTGTTGGACAGCTATTTTACTCTGCAATCGAATATTGAGGCTTCGGGCGAGTTTGTGGATCGCAAGAGTCGGTTTATTGCCCAGCTGGTCCATATTGAGTCCGAGGATGAGGCGAATGCCTTTATCGAGACCGTTCGCAAACGTCATTACGACGCTCGACACAATGTTCCCGCGTGGATTTTGGTCGATGGACGTGAGCGCCAGAGCGATGACGGTGAGCCGAGTCGCACGAGCGGGATGCCGACGCTCGAGGTGCTGCGCGGCGCGGGGCTCAAAAATGTTTGCTGTGTAGTGACGCGCTATTTTGGTGGCACGCTGTTGGGGCCCGGTGGCTTGGTACGCGCCTATACTGCGGCGACGCAGGCGGCGGTGGCCGCGGCTCAGGAGGCAGGGCAGATCGTTGAGATGACAAGCGTCGTGCCGGTTGACGTGCATGTGGCCTATCCGCAGTATGAGCAGGTGCTTCGTTTGGCTCAGGATTCGGGTGCCAAGGTTTCTGATACCGATTACGCGGATGCCGTGACACTTCATTTGGTGTTTAAGGCGGGGAAGCAGGAGCCGTTTTGCGCTAAGATGCGCGAGCTTATGGCGGGGCGCGAGGAGATTGAGGT
>URGY01000150.1 GCA_900547505.1 uncultured Collinsella sp. | reverse complement strand
CAAGGCTATTCGTCGGCAGCGTCAGATGTGTATAAGAGACAGGAGAAGGATCGCGTGATCGACGCCTTTAAGCGTGGCGAGATCGATGTGCTCGTTTCGACTACGGTGGTCGAGGTGGGCGTCGACGTGCCTAACGCCACCGTCATGGTCATCGAGAACGGCGAGCGCTTTGGTTTGGCTGCCCTGCACCAGCTGCGCGGTCGCGTGGGCCGTGGCAGCGTGTCGGGCACGTGCCTGGTCATGACGCACTCCAAGGGCAACGGCGGCGCGTCGGCAGCACAAGATCGCCTGCAATCGCTCGAAAAAACTTCGGATGGTTTTACGCTTGCCCAGATGGACCTGCGTCTGCGTCACGAGGGCGAAATCCTGGGTTACCGTCAGCACGGCGGCGTGACCTTGCGCTTTGTGGACCTGGACGCCGACGAGGAGCTGATCGAATGGGCCCATTTGGACGCGGTTGAACTCTTGCGGTATGCTTGCAACCTTGACTCTGTGGCGACGCGTCCCCTGCGCGATGCGGTCGCCATGCGATATCGACACATTTTTAAGGAGGTCAGCGGAGGATGAGAATCATCGGCGGCGAATGGCGCGGTCGTAAGATCGAGGAGCCCCGTGGTCGCGATGTCACCCGCCCCACGACCGATCGTGTGCGCGAGGCATGCGCATCTATGGTCATGTCGGCATTCGATTTCGATTTGGACGAGGTTCGTGTGCTGGACGCCTTTGGCGGCTCCGGTGCCTTAGGGTTAGAGATGCTCTCTCGTGGGGCCCGCTCGCTCACGACGTTCGAGATCGATCGCAACGCCGCGCGGCTCATTACCAAGAATAACGAGTCGCTCTGCCGTGACCGTGCGCGCTGGCGCGTGGTGACGGGTGACGTGCTGGCGAGCGCCTTGCGCGGCCGCGTGCCGGGCGGCCCCTTTGATCTGGTCCTGCTCGACCCGCCCTATGCTTTTGGTGCCGAGCCGGTCGAGGAACTGCTGCAGAACCTGGCTCAGCAGGGTTTACTTGCACCTGGCGCTTACGCCTTGTTTGAGCATGCCGCCGCCGATGCGGGCGCGCATCCGGCAGGCTTTGAGACTGTACGTGAGAAGCGCTACGGCATTACCTCGGTCGACCTGCTTCGTTGGGTCGGCGGTAACGATGGCGAGGGCGATAACGCCGGCACCGATGCTGACAACAACGATGCCACGACGTTTCAGGAGGATGCTCATGAGTGACACCATCAACCGCGTGATCGTCCCGGGCACCTTCGATCCCATCACGTTTGGCCATATCGATGTGATCCGCCGCGCCCGCCGCATCTTTCCCAGCGTGATCGTCGCTGTTGCCGAGTCGCAGGGTAAAAACGGTGTGGGCACCACGTTTACGCTCGATGAGCGCGTGGCGCTGGCCCGCGAGGCGCTCGGTGATATCGACGGCGTTGAGGTCCTGCCCTTTACCGGCCTCTTGGTCGACTTCGCTCGTGAGCAGGGGGCGGGTGCCGTGGTCAAGGGCCTGCGCGCCATGACCGACTTTGAGTACGAGCTGCAGCAGGCCGACCTCAACTATCGCTTGGATAACGAGCTGGAGTCCATTTTTGTCATGAGTGCGCCGCAGTACGGTTATATCTCGAGCTCGGTCGTTCGCCAGATTGCCTCGCTCGGCAGCGATGTATCGACGTTTGTCCCGTCCAACGTGGTCGAAGCGCTCAAACATCGCTTTTCGTGACGTTTCTTATTGCCTGGTGGCATGTGGTAAACTAGCACGATGATATGTTACCTATGAAAGGAGACCGGATGCCGGGCGAGAATTTTCCTGGCGATAGGATCGTCAGCTTGGTCGATGAGCTCGAAGGGCTGATCGAGGAAGCCAAGCCGCCTTTCGGCAAGAACGCTCAGTTCAAGGTCATCGACGCCGACGTGTTCTTCAACATCCTCGACGAGATCCGCATGAGCTATCCCGAGGAGTGGCAGAAGTCCCGCCGTATCCTTAAGGAGCGCGAGGAGCTTATGGCTTCCGCCGCCGCCCAGGCCGATTCCATCATCGCCGACGCTCAGCAGCAGGCCCTCACCATTGCCGGTGAGCAGGAGATCGTCCGCCTTGCGCAGCAGCAGGCCGACGACATCCGCGATCGTGCCCAGCAGTACGAGCGCGAGACGCGTTATGCTGCCGAGGACTACGCAGAGCAGGTCTTTACGCACCTGGAGGAGAACCTCAAGAGCCTGACCGGCACCGTTACCCGTTGTCGTCAGCAGCTCAACGAGGGTGCCGCCCAACAGAATGGTCAGTGGTAATGGCTGAGTTCCCGAGCGTTATCGTCGATCTTTCCGAGCAGCTCGAGTTTCCTGGAGATTCGTATCCGCTGACCGGTAAGGTCGATGTCGCCACCTACACGGTGGGCGAGAAAGAGTACCAGCTGCAGGACGGAATTGACTACGACGTGGTCTTTACCAATGCCGGCACCGGTGTCCTGCTTACGGGTATGGTCCGCGCGCACGCAACCGGTGAGTGCGACCGTTGCCTGGAGCCCGCTTCGTTTGATATTGCCGGTGAGATTGAGGAATTCTATCTCTTTAACGAGCCTGAGGATCCCGAGGCCTACGAAGACGGCTACGAGCTGCTGGGCGAGGATCGCATCGTCGATCTGGGTGAGCCCATCAACGACGCGGTCGTCATGGACACGCCGTTCGTTGTCCTGTGCAAGCCTGATTGCCGCGGCCTATGCCCCACGTGCGGCATCAATCTCAACGTCGAGCAATGCGATTGCGCCGCTCAAGCAGAGGCCGAATGGGCCGCTGCCACGGAAAATCCATTTGCAGCATTGAAGAATCTCAAGCTTGACGAGTAAAACTGTGGTAGTATCGCTACTTGCGCGTAATCGCCACACTGGATAGTTCATAAGGAAGGTCACTATGCCCGTACCTAAACAAAAGCAGGGTCGTATCCGCACTCACACCCGCCGTTCCGCCAACATGAAGATCTCGGCTGCGGCTCAGTCCACGTGCCCCCGTTGCGGCGCTGTCAAGCTCCCGCACCACGTGTGCCCCAGCTGCGGTTTCTACAAGGACCGCGAGGTTATCGTTACCGAGTAACTGTATACTCTGGATGCGATGCCGTTCCAACTGGAACCACAATGGCCGGCTCAATGAGTCGGCCATTTTTGTATAAGGAGTATGTATATGAGTAACGTTCGCGTTTGTGTAGACGTTGTGGGCGGAGACGAGAAGCCTCAGGTCGTCCTCGACGGTATCGAGGCGGCGCTTGCGGCGGATCCCGATATCGAGGTCTTGGCCGTCGGTCCCGCAGAGATCGTGAACCCCTTTGCCGCGGCTCACGCTCGCGTTGAGGCCTTGGAGGCGCCCGATGTCATCGCCATGGATGACGATCCCATTCGAGCCGTGATGACCAAGCGCAAGTCCTCGATCGTGCTTGCCTGCCGCGCTATCAAGAAGGGCAACGCGGATGCGTTCTTCTCTGCCGGCTCCACTGGCGCCATGACCGCTGCCGCTACCGCCTACGTGACGCCGTTTAGGTATCAGGCCGAGGGCAAGAAGCAACCGGTACGTCCGTGCCTCACCAACGCACTGCCCAACCGCGCCGGTGGCCTGACGGTCCTGTGCGACATGGGCGCCAACCCCGATGTTGAGGTTGACGACATGGTGCGTTTTGCCCAGATGGGTAGCGCCTATGCACGCGTCGTCTTGGGCATTGAGCAACCCCGCGTCGGTCTGCTCGGCAACGGCACCGAGGATGAGAAGGGCTCCAACTTTACCAAGGCGTGCTTCCCTGCCATGAAGGCCGCCGTTCCCGGCTTTGTGGGCAACTGCGAGGGTACCGACCTGACCTCGGGTAACTTTGACGTCGTCGTTGCCGATGGCATGTCGGGTAACATCGCGCTCAAGGCAACCGAGGGCGCCGCTAAGTTTTTGCTGCAAGAGCTCAAGGGTGCCTTTATGGCTTCGCTCGGCACCAAGATCGCCGCGCTGCTCATCAAAAAGCAGATGCGCGAGATCAAGGCAAAGCTCTCGGGCGATGCTAAGGGCGGCGCCATTCTGTTGGGCCTGCGTGGCGTGGTCCTTATCGGCCACGGTGCCACCTCGGTCGAGGCCGTCAAAAACGGTACACTCGCCGCGGCGGAGGCCGTGCGCGCCGGGCTGGTCGAGAACGTTGCCAACTCTATGGACGGCATCGTTTTGTAGGAGCGAGTTAGGGCACTGTTATGTGCTTCGCGGCCTTCGTCGTGGGGTAGAATCAAAACCGTGTCTGGCGTTGCGCTTGCGGCGCCAGCGCGTTGATGTTCACGCAATACGAGAGGAAGCGCTATGGACCGCTCCGAAATCTTCGATAAGATCGCCGAAGTCGCCGCTGACGTTCTGGGCGTCGATGTCGCTGACATTAGCGACGAGACTACCTTTGACGATCTCGATGCCGATTCGCTCGAGCGTCTGCAGCTGGTGACGGCCATCGAGGACGAGTTCGACCTCGAGATCGATGACGAGACCCTGCTGTCGCTCAACTCTGTCGCCGACGCTGTCGACGCTATTGAAAACGCCAAGGAGGCCTAAGTCTTGGCTTTATCTCAACGACTCGCGCGCGCCCAGGAAATCCTGGGCCACGAGTTCAATAACAAGGTGCTGCTGCGCGCGGCGCTCACGCACCCCTCTGCCGTGGAA
>URGY01000149.1 GCA_900547505.1 uncultured Collinsella sp. | reverse complement strand
GAGACAGGTTTCGGGTTGACCAATTCTACCGCCGCGGGCGAGGCCATGCGCAAATCGGCTACCATGGTTGCAAACTTCTAGGAGAAAGGGCCGCCCATGTCGGTCGATATAGCCACGTATGTCCACGATCTTGCCGTTGCCGCCAAGGCAGCGTCGGCCTCGCTTGCCACGGCGAGCGATGAGCAGCGCCAGGAGGCCGTGCGCGCCATGGCCGCAGCACTGCGTAACGGTGTCGACTCCATCGTCGCCGCCAACGAGCTCGATATGTCCGCCGCGCGCGATGCGGGTACCTCGGCCGGACTGCTCGATCGCCTGCTGCTGGCGCCCGAGCGCGTCGAGGGCATGGCCGCCGGCCTGGAAAAGCTCGCCGAGCTGCCCGATCCCGTGGGCCGCGTGCTCGACCACCGCGTGCTTGCAAGCGGCGTGGACCTGACCCGTGTGAGTGTGCCGCTGGGCCTGGTCGCTATGGTCTACGAGGCGCGCCCCAACGTGACGGCCGACGCCGCAGGCATCTGCATCCGTACCGGCAACGCCTGCATTCTGCGCGGCGGCTCGCTGGCCTATCACTCGTGTGCCATGATCGCCGAGCTGCTGGCCGATGCGCTCGAGGCCAAGGGCTTCCCGCGCGAGGCCGTCTCGATGATCGAGTCCACCGATCGCGAAGCCACCGGCGAGCTCATGAAGCTCCGCGGTATCGTCGACGTGCTCATTCCGCGCGGAGGTGCGGGCCTGATTCAGCGCTGCGTGCGCGAGTCGCTTGTGCCGGTGATCGAGACGGGCACGGGCAACTGCCACATCTACGTGCATGAATCCGCCGACTTTGATAAGGCGCTCAACATTATCGTCAATGCCAAGACCCAGCGCGTGGGCGTGTGCAATGCCGCCGAGTCGCTGCTGGTCGACCGTGCTGTTGCTGATCGCTTCCTGCCCGCAGTCGTTGCCGTGCTGCACGACCACGGCGTACTGATTCACGGCGACGAGGCCACGTGCGCCGCGTGCGCCGATGCCGGTCTTGCCGAGGGTGATGACTACGTCGCCGCGACTGAGGAGGACTGGGGTCGCGAGTACCTGGCTCTCGAGATGAGCGTGAAGGTCGTGGCAAGCGAGGACGAGGCCATCGCACACATCAACCGCTACGGCACGATGCACTCCGAGGCCATCGTTGCCGAGGACACGGATGCTTGCGAGTGCTTCCTCGATGCGGTCGATGCCTCGGCCGTGTACTCCAACGCCAGCACTCGCTTTACTGACGGCGGCGAGTTTGGCCTGGGCGCCGAGATCGGCATCTCGACCCAAAAGCTCCATGCCCGTGGCCCCTTTGCCGCCGAGGCCCTCACCACCTACAAATACAAGCTCCGCGGCACCGGCCAGGTCCGCCCCTAAACCCCTCGTAAACGAAAACCGCCACAAAGGTGCCTGTCCCCTTTGTGACGGTTTTAGGTGGCGTGGGCGGTTAGGCCTGGAAGGTATCGCGGTCGGGGGCGAAGGACTGCATGGCCGCGATGGTGCGGTCAAAGAGCTCGGGGAGCTCCCAGCCTAACATCTCGGCACCCTGCGAAATCACGTCGCGCGAGCAGCCGGCGGCAAAGCGCTTGTCCTTGAACTTCTTCTTGAGCGACTTGGTCGTAAAGTCCATAACGCTCTTGCTCGGGCGCATGATGACTGCAGCGCCGATCAGGCCGGTGAGCTCATCGCAGGCAAACAGGATCTTTTCCATCTGCAGCTCGGGTTTGGGCAGCGAGGTGTTGAAGTCCGACGTGTGCGTCTGGATGGCGTGAATGAGCTCGGGAGACGCACCTTCGCCCTCAAGAATCTCTGCAGCATAGATGGTGTGGTTCACGGGATCGTCCTCATGCTCTTCCCAATCCAGGTCGTGCAGCAGACCGACGATGCCCCAAAACTCCTCGTTCTCGGGGTCGAACTCGCGCGCAAAGTAGCGCATGGTGCCCTCGACCGTCTCGCCGTGGGTGATGTGGAACGGATCTTTGTTGTGCTCGTTGAGCAGTTCGAACGCACGGTCGCGGGTGATTCCGGCGGTAAGCGGCTCTGCCATAAGAGACTCCTTGTGCTCGTGGGTATCGATAAGAATGAATACTACTAGAACAAGAAAACCACCACAAAGGTGCCTGTCCCCTTTGTGGTGGTTTTTGGCGCGGATGGGTTAGTTGAGGGCGGCTTGGGCTAGGCGAGCTTCGGCGTCCTCCTCGGTGACGCCCAAGGCCACGGCGAACTCCTCGATGGAGCGGCGCTTGGCCTCCTTGAGTACGCGCATGTAGTAGGAACTGGGTTTTTTATCAGCTTCCTCGGCCTGGCGAATGCGGTGCATCATGGTCTTTGCCACGCGGACCGTCTCGGGTGCGCCCAGCTTGAGCTGCTGCTTAAAGTGCGTCTCCTCAAGCGAGCTGTTGCGCTCGGTAAAGGTGTCGCACTCCAGCTCGTCATAGTGGCTCAGCAGGTGCTCGGCATCTTGCTGCGAGATGGCGGCGTGCAAACGGTCGGCCTGCGCCACGGGGTACATGAGGATCGTCTGCGCATGTCCCTGCTTGGTCTCGAGCAGCAGCATGGGCTGCGGTGTGTCGTCCCTAAAACCGACGACGGTGCAGACTCCCTGGCCCGGATGAATGACGTGTTGACCGATTGAGAACATGCTACCTCCAACTTATACGAATTTACGTATGTCTAGAATAACACGCTGACGTGCGCAAACCCTTACTTTATGCAGGAAAAGCACACAACTCTGATAGGTAAGAGTATTCGATAACAGACGCAGCTCATTCACACCTTTATGCATTTTCAACGCCTGCATAATCTGCAGGCAGACTGGCATCTTTGAGTGACTCCATACAAGCTGTAGTCATTTTTGTGCATATGCAATATCTATTAGCTTTACCCTGCGACAGTGCCCGTCGCTTGTGATAGAGTGCTACAAACTCTGGCTTTTGCCCTACGAGTGACCAAGAGCTCGGGGGCTTTAACACAAGGAGGATCTATGCCCGAGAAGATTGAAGAGCTGGTACGCGCTGCGCTTGCTGCGGCCCAGGAGGCCGGCGACCTTTCCGCATTTGAACTTGACGATTGCGCTATCGAGCGACCGGCTGACACTTCTCATGGCGAGTGGACCTCTACCATGGCCCTGAAGTCCGCCAAGCTGGCCCACTGCGCCCCGCGCAAGATCGCCGAGGCCATCGTTGCCCATATGCCCGAGGATCCCGCGATCGAGAAGGTCGAGATCGCAGGCCCCGGCTTCATCAACTTCTACCTCTCCGTTGCCGTCAAGAATGCCATCTTTGGCGAGGCTCGCGAGAAGGGCATGGACTTCGCTAAGTCCAACGTCGGTGGTGGCCTGAAGACCCAGGTCGAGTTCGTTTCCGCCAACCCCGTCGGCCCCATGCACATCGGCCACGGCCGCTGGGCCGCGCTGGGCGACTCGCTCTGCCGCGTTATGGACCACGCCGGTTACGACATCCAGCGTGAGTTCTACATCAACGACCACGGCTCTCAGATGAACACCTTCGGCAACTCCATCAGCACGCGCTATATGCAGCTTGCCGACATCATCGCCAAGCAGGGTGTGGATATCGACGAGGCTCACAAGCTGCTGATCGCAGACCGCGACGCCTTTGTTGCCGACGAGAACGACGAGCACCCCGAGACCCATCCGTACCAGGACAGCTTTGCCGAGACTCTGGGCAAGGACTCCTACGGCGGCGACTACATCATCGACGAGGCCGCCGAGTTCTGGCGCACCGACGGCGATAAGTGGGTCAACGCCGATCCGCAGAAGCGCATGGAGAGCTTCCGCGAGCGCGGCTATGTAAAGATGGTCGACAACATGCGCGACCTCTGCCACGCCGTCAATTGCGACTTCGATCGTTGGTTCTCCGAGCGCTCGCTGTATGTGAAGGACACCGAGGGCGAGACCGCCGGCACCTCCGCCGTCGACCGCGCTTTTGAGAAGCTCGACAAGATGGGCTACCTCTACACCAAGGACGGCGCCCTGTGGTTCCGCTCCACCGACCTGGGCGACGACAAGGACCGCGTCCTGATTAAGTCCGACGGCGAGTACACCTACTTCGCCTCCGACGTTGCCTATCACTGGGATAAGTTCCAGCGCGTCGACCACGTCATCGACATCTGGGGTGCCGACCACCACGGCTACATCGAGCGCGTCCGCTGCGTCTGCGATGCTCTTGGCTATCCCGGCAAGTTTGAGGTTCTGCTGGGCCAGCTCGTCAACCTGCTGCGTAACGGCAAGCCCGTCCGTATGTCCAAGCGCAAGGGCACCATGGTGACCCTGCAGGAGCTCGTCGACGAGGTCGGCTCCGATGCCGCTCGCTACACGCTCATCTCCAAGAGCTCCAACCAGATGGTCGACTTCGATATTGAGGCTGTTAAGAAGCGCGACAACTCCAACCCGGTGTACTACGTGCAGTACGCTCACGCCCGCGTGTGCTCCATCCTGCGCCGTGCCGCTGACGTTACGCCCGAGCAGGCTGACGAGATGGGCATGAAGGCCGTTGCCGCCAAGGCCATCGGTGAGAACGTCGATTACTCGCTGCTGACCGACCCGACCGAGCTCGCCCTTTCGCGCAAGCTCAACGAGCTCACCGACCTGATTGCCAGCTGCGCTCGCGACCGCGCCCCGTTCCGTCTGACGCACTTTGCCGAGGAACTCGCCGGCGACTTCCACAGCCTGTCTCTTATACACATCTCCGAGCC
>URGY01000148.1 GCA_900547505.1 uncultured Collinsella sp. | reverse complement strand
CTATTCGTCGGCAGCGTCAGATGTGTATAAGAGACAGCCAGGGCACCGAGACCCTGTCGCTGCGCGTCGACCGCCATGTCGAGAACACCAAGAAGGTCGTTGAGTTCCTTGCCGGCGACAGCCACGTTGCCAAGGTGAACCACCCGAGCCTGCCCGAGCACCCCGACCATGAGCTCTATCAGAAGTACTTCCCCCGCGGCGGCGCTTCGATCTTCACCTTCGAGATCAAGGGTGGCCAGGAGGCTGCCTGGAAGTTCATCGACCACCTGCAGGTCTTCTCGCTGCTCGCCAACGTGGCCGACGTCAAGTCGCTCGTCGTGCACCCGGCTACCACCACGCACTCCCAGCTCTCTGCCGAGGAGCTTGCCGAGCAGAACATTACGCCCTCCACGATTCGACTTTCCATCGGTACCGAGAACGCCGAGGACATCATTTGGGATTTGAAGCAGGCCTTTGCCGCACTGGACGAGTAGGGCGACTTGTGCAAGGACCCCTTGCGACTCGATAGGTATAACTGCATAAAATGCCTGCTCAAGGCGCCTGTGCGAACAATGGTCGCACAGGCGCCTTTTTTGCATAGAGAGGGTGCAAAAACAGGGTTTTTGGCACGCTTTATGCATTCGAGTTGTGGAAAACTCCTGTTGAGAGGATGTGAGTTTTACGCAATTGACGTGCGCCTTTTGAGTAAAACCGCAGGTCGCGATTTGCTCGGGGTACTATGCAGCGCGATCGAATCACACACAGCTCAAACGCAGCAAAAACGCACTACGGAGGTTTCCAGCTACATGAGGATCGATTCACGAAAACCGAAGGCCGCCGCCCTTTCTGCCACGCTTGCCGTGGCGCTTTTGGTGGGTGCCGGCGTAACCGAGGCCCACGCGGCGACGCTGTCCGACGCGGTTGGGTCCGCGCCCTCCGAGACCACGTTGATGCAGCCCGTCGATTATCGCGGCGACGGTTTTGGCTCCATGCAGGAGTGGAACGCCTCCATGGGGGCCAAGCGCGACTCTTTGGAAGTTCGCGCTCAAATTATCATGAACATGTATGGCGACTATGCCACCGATGACGAGCGCGCCGTGCTTCAAGAATGCATCGACGGCGCGGGTAGCCTGCTGACGATGGGGGAGGTCGACGCCAAGTCGACCGAGCTCGATGAGCTGCGCGCGACGCTCGAGGATGCTAAGCGCGAGGCTATCGAGGCTGCGGCCGCCGAGGCGGAAGCCGCCGAGGCCGCTGAGGCCGTTCAGGCTTCGTATTACAACGCCGGCTCCGGCTCGTCTTACGCGTCTGCTGCGTATTACGCGAACGGCTCGGGCCTGACGCGCTCGAGCGGCGTCAATAACTATAATGGCCGCCGCGAGACTTATTACAGCAGCAACGTGTTGTATCACCACCGCACGGGCGAATGGACGCAGGATTCCGAGGGCTTTTGGCGCGATTCCGATGGTTACTACGTCGTGGCCGCGGGTGATAAGGCCCAAGGCTCCACGTTTACCGGTTCCAAGGGCGAGTGCAAGGTCTATGACTCCGGCTGCGCCGCCGGAACCACCGACTACTATACCGGTTGGTAATCTGCCATAAGCCAATAGGACATGACGGGCGGGCGTCTTTACCGAGCCTTTGGGCAACGTAAGGGCGCCCGTTTTTGTGCGTGCTTGAGTTAACAGAGCGCTTACCGTGGCAGTACGCCGTGCATATGGGCGCAAGGCACACTAGTTCATGAGAATTAAGGTCTTTCTCTTGGAGGAAGTGGTCTTGTGAACGCTCGAGATATCGCCGTTGCCGCCGTCGCATTGGTGCTTGGCTGCCTTGGTCCTACGGCCGCGCTCGTTGCGGGCATGCAGGGGTCATGCGGGGCTGCTCCAATCGTGGTTGGCGTGCTGATCGCGGCGGCGCTGCTGGGAAGCGCCGGCGTGGTGCTTTGCCGCGATGACGAGGGCGAGGTTCCGGAATCGCAACGCTAACTGTTGTGAGGTTGGCCGCCGGTCATAGACGAAGATGAAAGCCGCCGCAGGGGAAAGGTTCCCTTGCGGCGGCTTTGCTGCTAAGGCTGTTGAATGCGGAGCGTTGGTGCTACCAGCTTTTCTCGATATCGCGGATGCGCCGATAGAGCCACTCGTTTTGCGGCACTTGGATATCGTGTTTGGCTGCGAGGCGGCAAATGGTGCCCGCGAACTCCTCGACTTCGGTTTTGCGCTTTGCGATGCGGTCTTGCGCCATCGAGGGCATACCGGCGGGGTCGATTCCCTCGATGAGGCGCACCATCTGCGTCAGGTCTGCCTCGGTCAGCTCAACGCCCTCGGCGTTGGCGACCGCAAGCGTTTCGCGCATGGCGGAAACAAAGCAGCGACGCTGCTCGGAGCCCGGCTCCGTGGCGCTTCCGTAGGTCCCGCCGTAGGCCATGCACGTCTGGTTGATGCCATCGTTGAGCATGAGTTTGGCCCACATGCGGTGCGCAATGTCGCTCTCAACGGTATGGGCGATGCCGCAGCGTGTGTAGAGCCCGTCGATGGCGGTGACGGTTGCGGGCTCGGTGCCTGCTGCCGCGCCAAAGCGAATCTCGCCCGCATTGGAAAAGGTGAGCGCGCCGTCGAGGAACACGGCATCCATGCCCTGGCAAATACCAAGAACGGTATGCTTCCAGCCAAAGCGCTCGGCAATCTTTTGCTCGCTCGTAATGCCGTTGCACAGCGAGGCGATGAGCGTGTTGGGCCCCACGACGCGTTCCATAGTCTTGAGTGCTTGGTTGAGTCCCGTCGTCTTGACCGTGAGAATGACCAGATCGGCGGGCGTTGCTTCACTGACGCGCACGGACTTGAGTGCGCAGGGCTCGCCGTTGACCGTAAGGGCGTCGCCTGCGTGACGCTCGAAACGGGCGTCGTCCATAATGTATTCGACGGCATCGTTGCCGAGCGTCTTGGCAATCATGCTGCCATAGAGTAGACCGACGCCACCCTTGCCGATAAAGGCAACCTTGTTGATCTGCACGTGAATCATCTCCTCACAAAAAGGCGCCCGCGTGCGGGGCGCCTGGTGGATTGTATGCCGCTGGAGCATGTAGCGTGCACCGGAGACGGAATTTAGAAGAACAAACGCATGGGAACTTATGCCGCGGGGTAGATGGCAAAAACGCGTGCGGGATATCCAACGCCATCGCGCACCTTGGGGAAGGTGCAGAAGATGACAGCGCCTGTGGCGGGAAGCTCGTCCAGATGGTCCATGACCTCGATCTGGTAACGGCCGCCCGAGAGGATGTATTGTTCGCCGGGGTAGGGGCAGGCATCCTCACGCGTGGTCACGCTCGCCTTCTTTCATCGGGCTTTTTGCTGATGTTAAAGCGGTGCCGTGACAGCTCGATTTCTGCTGCGTTACGATACGTTCTCGATTGCGATTCCACGATGTTTCGGCTGCGTGACCATTGTGTTTCGCCTTGCCGAGCGCTGATGGCGAAGGGAGGGTCCGTGCAATACCGCGTTGACCCCAAAAGTGGTAACCGAATATCTGCTCTGGGCCTGGGCTGTATGAGGTTTCCCGGTGCGCCGGGCCATCCCGATGCGAAGACGGCCGATGCCATCATCTCCCGTGCGGTGGAGCAGGGGATTAATTATCTGGATACCGCGTATCTCTATCCCGGTAACGAGGTGTGCGTGGGCGCCTCACTTGAGCGCTTGGGGCTGCGTGACCGGGTGTTGCTGGCGACCAAATTGCCGCACGCCTCGTGTGCATGCACAGGGGATTTCGACCGTTTCTTTGACGAGCAGCTGCGTCGGCTGCGGACCGACCATATCGACTATTACCTTATGCATAACATCACCTCGCCCGCTCAGTGGGAACGTGTGGTGGCGCTGGGCATCGAGGACTGGATCGCGCGTCAAAAGGCGGCGGGGCGCATTCGCCAGATTGGTTTTTCGTATCACGGCAGCGCGGCGGATTTCCTGACGATGCTTGACGCATATGAATGGGATTTTTGCCAGATCCAGTACAACTATGCCGGCGAGCGTTACCAAGCGGGAACGGCGGGACTCATGGCGGCTGCGGAGCGCGGGCTCGCGGTGTTTGTGATGGAGCCGCTGCTGGGCGGTCGTCTAGCGGGCAAACTACCGCCGCGGGCCCGCGCCGTGCTCGATGGCGCCCGTGACCCGCATTTGCACACTCCTGCCGCCTGGGGGCTTTCGTGGGTGTGGAATCATCCTCAGGTGACGATGCTGCTTTCGGGTATGACCGATACCGCGCAAGTGGATGAGAACGCGGTGTTGGCCGATCGGGCTCTGCCGGATTCGATGACGGCTGCTCAGCTCGATGCCATCGCACGCGTGTTGAGGGAGTTTGAAAAATCGAATCGCGTGCCCTGCACGGGATGCGGCTATTGCATGCCGTGTCCTAAAGGCATCAATATCCCTGGGTGTTTTGCCGCCTACAACGCGAGCTATGCGCACAGCTGGTTTACGGGTCTATCGCAGTACTTTACGGCGAGCGCGGTACGCACAAGCGAGCCCAAGTTGGTGAGCAATTGCGTCAAATGCGGCAAATGCGCGCGGCACTGCCCGCAGCACATCGATATCCCCGGGCGCTTGGACGACGTACGCCGCCGTTTTCAGCCTGGTCCCGTGACGGCGGTGCTTAAGGCCTTCGGCAAAGCGCGCTCCTCATGACCCTTTTATAACTTGCGGTGGAATAGTTCCTGTTTGCGGCAGAATAGGGGCCAAGCAGGAACTATTCCAC
>URGY01000147.1 GCA_900547505.1 uncultured Collinsella sp. | reverse complement strand
AAGGCTATTCGTCGGCAGCGTCAGATGTGTATAAGAGACAGGTCGACATCCCACGAGCGACCGAGCAGGCGCTTCTCAACCCCACCGACACGGCGCCCGACAACGCCGACCCCGGTATGGGCTATATCTTTGAGCATACGCGCGGCCGCAAGTGCCTGGTCTTTGCCAACTCGCGCGAGGAGGCAGAGGCCGTGTGCTCCATGCTGCGTAGCTACTGCGAGAACCGGCACGAGCCCGACCGTTTCCTCATTCATCACGGCAATCTTTCGGCATCGTTGCGCGAGACGGCCGAGGAACTCATGCGCGATGAGGAGCAGGCACAGACGACCGTCACCACCTCTACGCTTGAGCTTGGCATCGATATCGGCCGTCTGGAGCGTGCCTTCCAGATCGACGCGCCGTTTACCGTCAGTTCCTTTTTGCAGCGAATGGGGCGCACGGGCCGTCGCGACCTTCCGCCCGAGATGTGGTTTGTCATGCGCGAGGAAGAACCCGAGCCGCGCACGATGATGCCCGAAACGATACCCTGGAAGCTCCTGCAGGGCATCGCACTCGTACAACTCTATCGCGAGGAAAAGTGGGTCGAGCCGCCCGAGCTCGATCGACTCCCCTACAGCCTGCTCTACCACCAGACCATGTCGACGCTCGCCAGCACCGGCGAGCTCACGCCGGCCGAGCTTGCTCAGCGCGTGCTCACGCTCAGCTATTTCCACCGCGTCTCGGCCGATGACTATCGCGTACTGCTGCGCCACCTCATCAAGATCGACCACATCCAGGTCACCGAGGGCGGTGGGCTCATCGTGGGTCTCGCGGGCGAGCGCATCATTAACAACTTTAAGTTCTACGCTGTGTTCCAGGAAAACGAGGAGTTCACCGTTCGCAGCGAGTCGGCCGAGTTGGGCACGATCGTCAATCCGCCACCGCCCGGTGAGCGCATCGCCATAGCCGGGCACTGCTGGATAGTCGAGGAAGTGGACTGGAAGCGACACACCGTCTTTGCCACGCAGGTCAAGGGCCGGGTGCCGGCCTACTTTGGCGACTGCCCCGGCGACATCAATACACACGTACTCGAGCGCATGCGCAAGGCGCTCAACGAGCACGCGACATATCCGTACCTCATGGGTAACGCACGGGCCCGCTTGGCGCAGGCTCGCCATACGGCCGAGATTTCGGGTGCGGGAACTAAACCGCTCATTAACCTGGGCGGCGACACCTGGGTACTCTTCCCCTGGCTGGGCAGCTACGCCTTTTTGGCGCTCGAGCGCATGCTCAAGATTAAATGTGCCGCGGAGCTGGGCCTTCGCGGACTCGACCCATCACGCCCGTACTTTATGCAGTTTAGGATGAAGGCCGACGAGGAGACGTTCTTTGAGGTGCTCGCCGCCGAGGCCGAGAAGGACTTTGATCCCATCGAGCTCGTCTATCCTGGCGAGGTTCCTTACTTTGACCGCTACGACGAGTTTGTTCCCGAAGAGCTCGTGCGCAAGGGCTTTGCCGAAGGCGTGCTCGACATCGAAGGCATGAAGCAGCGCGTTCTCGGCTGGCGCGACCACGCCTAAGACCAGTCTTTTTGGGACGAGGAGACTTATTTGTCGTGAAGGACGGTGCCGAGGAAGTCGGTGTCGAAGGGCACGGCTTCGGCAAAGGCGTAGTTGCCGTCGCTGGCGATGAGCAGGTAGTTTTCCTCGCCGCCGAACTCCGCATCGCCACACGGGACCACCCAGGCATGGGCGAATACCTCGAGTGCCGTGGCAGCGCAGTCGCGCAGGAACGTCACGTCGCTCCCCTCGTTTGCGCTCACGATATTAGCCACGTAGATGCCGCCCGAGTTCAAGCTACCCCGCACCAAACGCAACGCCTCAACCGTTGCCAACTCGCGTACGGGCTCGGCACCGCCAAAGCAATCGCTCACGACCACGTCGTAGCGACGATGGCCCACGCTCGTCACGCCCAGATACGAGCGAGCCTCAGCGGTAATCACCCGCAGGCGATCGCCCACCGTGCGCTCCAGCTCGTCCAGGTAGAACCAACGGCGCGCCAGGCGCGTAATCTCGGCATCGTACTCAATGACGTCCATGCGCAAGCTCTCGTGCGACATCAGCGCAAATTTGGGATAGGCAAACCCGCCGCCGCCCAGCATAAGCATGCGGTCGATGCCGTAGCCATAAGCGTCGCGCATTGCGTCCTCGGACTCAAACACATCGTCAAATGCACGATAGTACGCAAAGACCGGCTCCGCCCAACGATCGCCGACATAGCTCGCGCTTTGGTAGACGCCGCCCTGTACGAGCACGCGGACTTCGTCGCCGCCCTCATCGTGCACGCGTTTCACACGCGCCAACCCATTGCGGGTTCGCGCAACCTGCAGACAGGCAGCACGAACAGCGACGGCGGCCGCACCAAGCGCCGCGGCTCCCAGAGCAACGCCGGCAACGACACCAGCAGAAACACTCGGCTTGTTCATCTAGAGCTCCTTTTGCAGATAAAGGCCATGGTCATAAAATCCAAGATGGCGATAGTACTCGCGTGTGCCAATCGCGCTGATCACGTTGATGCGCGCATAGCCGGCATCCCGGGCAATCTCGCACGCACGCTCTACGAGCAAACGCCCCAACCCGTGATGCTGCGCCGCCTGGCCCTGGTCGCCCACGCGTGCCGCCATGCCATACACGTGCACCTCGCGAATCATCGCCTCGTCCGGCGTCGTCGGCAACTCGCCCGCATGCGCGGCAACAAACGAATGGTCGGGCAGCGACAACCGCAAAAAGCCCGCGATCTTGCCCTGCGGTGTCACCCACTGCAAAAAGCGCTCGTGCGTCACCGGCGTCTCGTACGCCACCTCCTCGTCAAGGGCGAGCTCATCCAAGTCGGCACCCGCCGTGCTGATCTCGCGATAGCGAATCTCACGCACCGTCGCACCGTCACCCCGAGCAGCTAGGCGGTTCTCAACGAGCTGACGCAGGTTGGGCTTCTTGTTACCCACCATAATGTCATCGGAGCTAAAGTCGCGGATCATGCGACTGATGCGGCAGAACGCCGGCGTCACCACGATGTCATCGGCCAGCACATCGAGCAGCTCTTCCTCGGTATAGGGGCGCCACTCGCCACGTTCATAGCAACCCACCAGACGCGAGCCCTCGATGAGCGCACACGGGTAGACCTTGACCTCGTCGGGCATAAAGGCCCCCTCGGTCACAAAGCGCTCGTAGTCGCGCTTGTCCCCTTCGGGCGTGGCGCCCAGCAAGTTGAGCATAAAATGCGCGTGAATCTTAAAGCCAAACAGGCGCGCAAGCGAAAACGCCCGCTCGATCTGCGCCACCGAAATGCGCCGCTCGTTGATATCGAGCAGGTGCTGGTCGAGGCTCTGGATGCCCATCTGGATCTTGGTGCAGCCCAGGCGGCGGATAAGCGTGAGGGCCTTCGGCGTTACGGCATCGGGGCGCGTCTCGATAACGAGTCCCACCACGCGATGCTTCGCCGTCTCGTTGATGCGCTGTTGACGTTCAAGCTCCTCCATCGTTGCCGTCTGCCACTCGGCGACTTCGCCCCACGGCGTACCGGGGCCGTACAGACGACGCACCGCACGGTTGTAGCCGCCCACGGCAGCATCCACACGCCCCTGGTCGTCGGCAACGCCGGCAGCAAGCTCGACCTCGTCTGTCGCAATGCCGGCTGCCCGATAGCGCTCGCGACGCTTTGCTACCACCGGCGGCAGGGCATCGGCGGGAGCGTCATCGAGCAGGCGCCCTGCCTCGGCACGGCTGATGCCCGGACGCGCCAACATGGGGTTGGCCGCCACGCCGGCCACGGCATCGTCATTGAGCGCGCGGAAGAGCTCCGACATAAACCACATCTGATACCCTTGCGGATAGTCGCTCCAGGTACCGCCAAGCACAATGAGCTCGATCTTATCGGTCGCATGACCCATCTGCGAAAGCGCGGTCAAACGGGCGCTCACCTGCAGATATGGATCGAAGCAGTTTTGCTCTGCACGGGCACACGCCGGCTCGGCATGTAAATAGCTTTTGGGCATGCGCAGGTCGTTGGGGCAAAACAGGCAATCGCCCGAGCACGGCCACGGCTTGGTGATGACGGTAATGGTCGCCACGCCCGAAGCCGTGCGGCGCGGCTTCATGCGCAACACCTGTAGCAGCTGCCGCTCCAGCTCCGCATCGACATTCCAACCAGCCCAACGAGCCGGCTCCTCACGTTTGACCCGCTGGTAAAACGGCAGCAAGCGGCGCTTGGCCAGGTCACGTTTGTCGGCACCCTCGCGGCGCGCCTCGGCATGTATCAGTTTGACGAGTGCCTTGTCGTCCACGGTCTCGCCACGGCGCAGGGCCTCAAGTATGTTCAAGATAATCTGTTCCATGCCCCCATTGTAAAGGCAAAGGCGCCGGAGCCAATCTCGGCTTCGGCGCCTTCATCAAACAGCGCGTCTATGGTTTATAAGTCTTCGATAACCACCCGTCACTCTGAATCAAACGACATGTCACCCGAATCGACTTCAAAACGATACGTGGCAGACTTGTCACCGTTATCGAATTCAAGATTCAAAATGGTCTCGCCGTCGTAGCCAAGCGGAAGGAAATCGCTCTCGAAGTCGCCACTGCCCAAGGTGAGGCTCGCCTTAAAGCCCGTCGAGTTCGGAACCGTCATCTCCACATCGCCCGAGCCCACGAGACTACGCTGCATCTCGTATGCCGTCTTCTGCTTGAAAAAAA
>URGY01000146.1 GCA_900547505.1 uncultured Collinsella sp. | reverse complement strand
CCGCGGCCGAAGCGCTTGGTGAGCCCGCGCGTCTCGAGCATGTAACCCATGGGTTCGTCCTTTCTCTTCCGGGCGCGCGGGCCGAGTCGCCGTGCCCGCGCGCCTTATCTTTCGGGTTCACCATCCATGGTGGGGCGCGTTTCTAACGAAGCTGTAACGGCCGTTGGGCTCTTTTGGCGCCAGCCAATCTCGACCCGCACGCATTTGCTTAAAGCAACAACTTTCCCGATCGATGTAACCACCGAATCAAAACGTGTACACCAGCCACCAAAGATGCCGAAAAATGTCGCTTTTGGAGGCTGATGTACACAAATGCAGAATCCAGCGCAGCCCAGAGGCGCCCTCCACATGTCTGGACTCTCTATGGCTGCGCTGGATAGACATCGCCGGAACGGGTATAGTATCGAAAGTTTTGTCGTTAACCAGCGGGGGAGTCCTGTGGGCATCAAAAAGAAGATCAAAAAGGAGCTTATCGGCACTTCCGATTACCCGTCGAATAAGATCTTTACGATCTCCAATTTCATTACCTTTACGCGCCTGATCCTCACCCTGGTATTTCTGTACCTGTTTGTGACGGATAACAACCGCGTCATCGCCATCGTTATCTACGCCGTTGCCGCCTCCACCGACTGGATGGACGGTCAGATTGCCCGCATGACCAAGACGGTCTCGTGGCTTGGCAAGGTCATGGATCCCATCTGCGACCGTGCGCTGCTGTTCACCGGCGTACTTGGACTGGTGGTCCGCGGAGAGCTGCCCATCTGGGTCTGCGTGCTCATTATTGGCCGTGACATCTATCTGGGCATCGGCACGCTTATCGTGCGTCATTATCACCGTCGCCCCATCGATGTTGTCTTCCCCGGAAAGATTGCCACAGCGCTGCTCATGACCGGATTCTCGCTCATGCTGCTCGGTTTCCCCGTTATTGACGGCCTGCATCTTCTGCCTTCATCCCTTACGGCCTTCCCGGGCCTCAACGGAAGCTCGGTGCCCCTCGGCATCTTCTTTGTGTACGGCGGCGTGATCTTCTCCATGCTCACGGCTGTCATCTACTCCATTAAGGGCGGAGTGGCCATTAAACAGGCTCTCGCGCATCCCGAGGACGAGGACATCGACTTTCTGAACCCTGAAATCGAAGACTGATTCGTTGGGGTATGATTACGTACGGTTCATTATTTGCGGCACGTCCGCGATAAGTTAGGGGTTGTCATGGACAACATGGTTAACAATATGCCTCAGAATGATAAGACTGCTGACGCTACCTGCGTATTCCGCGTGCCTTCAAGCGACGTCACCGTTCCCGACCTCATGGCCAACGTGCGCATCACCGCCCCCGTTCTGTCCATCGTCAAGGGTCCGCAGACTGGTGCCGCCTTTGAGCTCGAGGACAACGTGACCACCATCGGTCGCGATCCCGCGAACGGCATCTTCCTCAATGACATGACTGTTTCGCGCAGCCACGCGCGCATTATTCGCGAGGGCCTTGGCGCTCGCATCGAGGACTTGGGATCGCTCAATGGCACCTGGGTCGACGGTGCCATCGTCAATGCAGCCCCGCTGCACGACGGTTCTTCCGTCCAGATCGGTACGTTTACGCTCATCTACCACGAGAGCACGCCGGAGCGCATCGAAACCGGTGAGTAGGGCATGGCCGAACGCAACTATCTGAGTATCGGCCAAGTCGTCAACCTACTTCGAGGCGCATACCCCGATCTTTCGAACTCAAAAATTAGATTTCTAGAGGATGAGGGGCTCATTACCCCTCATCGTACGCCAAAGGGATACCGTCAGTACTCTAAGGAGGACGTTGATCGCCTGGAGGTCATTCTGCACTTGCAGAAGACTCGCTACATGCCACTCAACGTGATTAAGCAGCGCCTGGAAAACGCCACGGACCTGTCAACGCTCGCCTACGAGGTGGGCTTGCTGTCCGATGTTCCGCTCAAGACGGAGCCCAAGGAGACTAAGCAAAAGCTGCATCCCATCGAGACCATTCCCGATATGCTGGGCGTCGAGATTTCGTTTATCCGCTCGCTCGCCGAGAACGACCTCATTCGCATCATCAAGAGTCCGCAGAATCGTGAGCTCGTCGATGGCCGCGATTTTCCGATTATCCGTTACTGCTCCGAGCTGTCACGCTTCCATATCGAGCCGCGCAACCTGCGTCAGTACGTGTCTTCCGCCAACCGCGAGTCCTCGATGTTTGAGCAGGTGCTCGTGAGCATGCTCGGCATGGATACCTCCGATGACGAGCGCGACGCCAAGCTCGAGCGTGCGTTTAAGAAGCTTCACGACCTGACCGAGGGTGTGCACACTGCTCTGCTCAAGAACCGCGTTTTTGAGTCACTCAACGCCGTGGTCGAGGACGCCGACATCGATGCACTCGATGAGGAGATCGCGCGTTCCGAATCCACCAAGGCTAAAAGCGATGCGACAAGCGTCCCCGCGGTTGCCGCGCACGACGAGTCGCTCGTGCAGCCGTCCAAAGTCGTCGTCCCCTCGCATAGCTCGTCTGCTAACACGGGCAAATAACCGCCGTTCACCCGGCAATCCATGAAAGGTCACGTCATGTACGACTTCGAATCTCATATCGTCGATATCCCCGACTATCCCGAGCACGGAGTCATCTTTAAGGACATCACGCCGCTCTTTGGCAATCCCGAGGCCCTGAAGGCCATGGTGGATGCCCTGGCCGAGCATTTTGCCGACATGGGCATTACCAAGGTCGTAGGACCCGAGGCCCGCGGCTTTATGGTCGGTGTGCCCGTGGCCGTCGCCCTGGGTGCCGGCTTTGTTCCCGCACGTAAGCCGGGCAAACTGCCGCGCAAGACGGTAAGCGAGAGCTACGAGCTCGAGTATGGAACGGATTCTATCGAGATCCATGCCGACGCTATCAGCTCTAAAGATACCGTGTTGATTCTGGACGACTTGGTCGCGACGGGCGGAACCGTCGAGGCAACAGGTAAACTGGTGCGAGATATGGGCGCAAAGCTTGTCGGTTACGGTTGTATCCTTGAGCTTGCGTTTCTCAACCCGCGCGAGAAGCTCACGCCGTCTGATGACGATGTGGAGCTCTTTAGCCTGGTAACGGTGGACTAGCCGCTACCCTTAGATACCGGAAAGGAAGCTACATGCGCACAGCAAACACGCACAGAAACATGGCACGCTGCGCTGCTACGGCAACCCTCGCTTGTGTTTTGGGTCTGGGCCTCGTGGCTCCGGCCTACGCCGATACCGCATCCGACCTTGCCGCTGCCCGTACCAAGCTCGAGCAGATTGGCACCCAAACCCAGCAAATTCATGAAGAACTCTCCGCACAGACGCAGGAGCTTGATCAGACTGCAGGCGAGATTACGCAAAAGCAGCAAGAGATTGCCGAAGGTCAGGCAAAGCTCTCTAACTACGTTGCCGGTGAGTACAAGACCGGCGGCCTGAGTCTCCTTCAGGTCCTGACGGGCGTCGACGATCTGGGCGACATGCTCAACCGTCTGTTCTACTACGGTAAGGTGTCCGACAAGCAGGCCCAGACCATTCAGGAGGTCAAGGACCTTAAGCAGCAGCTCACCGATAAGCAGACCGAGCAGGAGAAGAACGTCGCCGCGACGCAGAAGAAGGTCGACGAGCTCAATGCCCAGCAGGCTGAGGCCCAGAGTGTCGTGAACTCCCTGGATTCTCAGCTGCAGGCCGAGCTTGCTGCCGAGGCCGAGGCCAACGCCGCGCTGCAGGCTGGCATAAATGCCAGCACCGCCGAAAAGGCCACGGTGAGCAACGACACCGCCGGTACGACCGAGAACACCAACAATGGTGGCGGTACGACCAACAACGGCGGCGACAGCACGCCTGCGCCCGCGCCCGCTCCTGCCCCCACGCCGCAGCCCGTGACGCCCGCTCCAACTCCGACGCCTTCCGCACCGAGCCAGTCCGTTGACGGCGGTACCGTTGTTTCGCGCGCCTACAGCAAGCTCGGATACGCTTATTCCTGGGGCGGCATTGGACCGAACAGCTTTGACTGCTCCGGCTTTGTAAGCTATTGCCTCACGGGCCGCTACTGCCGCCTGGGCACCACCGGCACCTTCATGGGTTGGACCCGTGTGTCCGATCCGCAACCCGGCGATGTTGTGGTTAACTCCTACCATACAGGCATCTATATCGGTAATGGTCAGATGATCCATGCTTCCGACTACAAAACGGGCGTCATCATCAGCTCCGTCGCAGCCGGTATGAACAACAACTACATCTTCGTACGCTACTAATTTATTACTACAGCGAACGAACGTGGGCCTCGCGATCTTGAGTCACGAGGCCCATTCTTTTTGCCCCTACAGTTTGCCTTAAGATCAGGACGGCTATCTAGTATTCAAAACTAGATAGCCGTCCAATTAGTCAAAAAGATGGCTATAATTGTTGGGGAACAAGTAGAAAGGACCCTCAATGAGCTGGGCACTTATCTCCGATTCGAGCTGCAATCTTCGCGATTGGCAACCAACCGCACCTCATACCGCCTTTGCATTTGCACCCCTTAAGATCCGAGTGGGGGAGCGCGAATTTGTCGACGACCTCTCGCTCGATGTTCACGAGCTTAATAGCGCCGTGCAGGCGGAGTCGAGCGCGTCTTCGAGCGCCTGTCCAAGCGTAGGGGAGTGGGCCGAACTCTTTAAGCTTGCCGACAAGACGATCTGCATGCCCATCTCGGAGGGCGTCTCGGGAAGCTACAATGCCGCGGCCACGGCACGCGATATGGTACTTGCCG
>URGY01000145.1 GCA_900547505.1 uncultured Collinsella sp. | reverse complement strand
ACGAGATGCAGCGTAGTCTCGTGGGCTCGGAGATGTGTATAAGAGACAGTCAATAAGCTCTGCCGGCGCACCCTCGCCTTGAACCTTGGCACCCACGCAGACAAGCTCGACGAGCGGGTTGCGACGGCGCAGCGTACGCTTGACGTCGTCGATTACGGCGCCCGAAAGCGAGGTGACGACCGCCACGCGCGAGCAAAACACCGGGATGCGACGTTTGCGCGCCTCGTCCATCAGGCCCTCGCGACGCAGCTTTTCGGCCAACTGAGCCACCTGCTGGCGCAGCAAGCCCTCCCCCGCCAGCGAGAACGAGCGGGCGACGAAGCTCATGCGACCCGTAGGCTTGTAGAGATTGAAGCTGCCCTTAAAGCTTACCTGCATGCCGTCGCGCAGATCGAAGGTGCGCTTAAGGTAAGCACCCTTCCAGATGATGCAGTCGACGGCCGCCGAGTCGTCCTTGATTTGGAAGTAGCAGTGGCCGCTTCGGGCATTGGGACCACGAAAACCCGTGACCTCACCCAAAACACTCAGCTGCGGAATGGCATCGAGCGCGCCGGCGGCGATCTCCACCGCTTGGCTCACGCTGAGCTCTTTGCGCTCCTGCTCGTCCGATCCGTCGAACTCGGCGGAAACGGTATTGCCGGTCAGATTCCAGCCTGCCACGCAGCCTCCTTTCGTTATCGCGCACAGGGGCTCCGGCCCCGTGCAAATTTAAGTCCAACACATAGTACAGCGCCGCGAGGACACGAATCCCCGCGGCGCCTGCCTGTCCTATTTGTTATCGGTTGGAGTTTCTGTTGTAGCGAGCCATCAGGTAGAGCAGTTGAATGATCGAAGTGAGCGCTGCGGCCACATAGGTAAGCGCGGCTGCCGTCAGCACCTTCTTGGCGCCGTTGACCTGCTTGGAACTCATGCCCGACTGCTCGATATACGCCACGGCGCGGCGACTGGCATCGATCTCGACCGGCAGCGTAACCAGCTGGAACAGCACGCTAAACGAGAAGAAGACTAGCGCGAGGGTCGTGAGCCCCGCGATGTTCATGAACAGGCCCATGAGCAGCACGATCGTCCAGGTGTTCTGGGTAAAGTTGACGACGGGGACCAAAGCGGTGCGTACCTTCATCATGGCATAACCACTTTGACGCTGGGCGGCATGGCCTGCCTCGTGACAGGCGACGGCAACGCTTGCGACCGACCCGCCCGAACGGTTGGCATCCGACAGATACAGGTTGTTGTCCTGCGGGTTGTAATGATCGGTGAGCTCGCCGGCGACACCCTTGATGCCCACAGCGCCACAACCGTTGGCGTCGAGCATGCGGCGAGCGACCGTGGCACCCGTATCGCCGTCCGAGCGAACCTTAGACCACGTCTTGTACGTCGAGTTGATATAGCTCTGCGCGGCAAGGCCAAGCACCGTGCAGACAAGAACAACCAGCAGGTACAGCGGGTCAATGCCAAAGCCGTATCCATAGTAATAAGGCATGCGAATTCCTCCGAATCGAGTTACACGTTGGAGGCATTCTACCCATTCGACTGACCAGCAAGTCAGCATCGATGTTTCGGCATTTCCGCTCTAGAACGTTTGCATCGCTTGGTAAAACCGCGTAACTATATCTACAAAAGCTCGATTTTGCCGTCCTTCACGGTGAGTCCCATATTGCCCGAGAGCAAATCGTCCAGGCGCGAGCCCACGAGCTCAAAGCGCCAGCCTTCGCGCAGGGGACTCTGCTCGGGGTGCTCAATATAGTCGGCCAGGTCATCGCGCGAAGCAATGACCGAGGTCGCCACGCCCGAGCGCTCGGCAACCAGGCGAATGAGCGCATACATCAGGTCCGTCACGCTCTCCAACTCCGGCGAAATCTGACGGTGCCCGCGCACCATGAGCGGCAGGCGATCGTGCGGGCAGCTCGCGCCGCGCTTGATGGCCATAAGCGCGCCGTCCACGTCGCGCTCCCCCAGCTGGTCGGTACCGCGAATGCTGCGGAACTCCTCAACACGAACGGGATTACGTTTAACCAGGGCCAGCAGCGTATCGTCGGACATGACCCACTTGCGCGGGATGTTGCGGCGCTCGGCGCGGTCCTCGCGCCAAGCGGCAAGCTCGCGCGCAATGCCCAGCTGATGGCGGCTGCAGGAGTTGATGCGCTTGACCTTGCGGAATGCCTCGTGACGATCGGCGCGATAGTGCGACTCGTCGGCCAGCGGACGCAACTCGTCGAGCACCCAGTCCACCCGGCCCAGCTCGCGCAGGCGACTCATCATCTCGGTATAGGCAACGATCAGGTACTTGACGTCATCGATCGCGTACTCGATCTGCTTATCGGTCAGCGGGCGGCGCGACCAATCGGTCAGCGACTCGGTCTTGGGCAATGAGACGCCGCAAAACGTCTGCACGAGCGCGCCGTAGGAAATCTGCTGGCGCTCGCCCAAAAAGGCGGCGGCCACCTGCGTGTCAAAAATGGGACGCGGCAGCACGCCCACGGTATGGAGCATAACCTCCATATCCTGCGAGCAAGCGTGAAACACCTTGGTCACGCTCTCATCGCCCATAAGCTCGGCCAGCGGCGATAGGTCGTCGATCACCAGAGGATCGACCGCGACGCTCTCGGCAGGGGTGGCAATCTGGACCAAGCACAGGCGCGGGTGGAACGTGCGCTCGCGCAAAAACTCGGTATCGACGGCAATCGCGTCGAACTCGCGGGCGCGCTGGCAAAAGTCGAGTAGAGCCTGATGTGTGGAAATGTACATATCAACCCATCAAATAAGGTTAGGCCCGAAAAACACGGGTAGGATATCGGCATTGCCTTACAACTATACTCGGTTAGTCACAGAACGGGAACGTAAGTATGCGCTGCCTTATCATCCACAACCCGGCATCGGGCCCCAGCTCAGATGAAATCTACGCGTTCACGCACGCCCTCGCGCAGGGCGGCGACGAGGTCGTGATGCGCTTTATCGGCGATGGCATGGAACCCGAGGACGCCGTGGCAGACGTGCGCGAGTTTGATCGCGTGGTCGTTTCGGGCGGCGACGGCACCGTCTCCAACGTGCTCGACCAAATGCGCGGGTGCGGTGTCCCCACGCTCGTCTTCCCCTCCGGCACAGCCTGCCTGTTCTTTAACAACATCGGTAATGCCCCCGAGGCAGCGGCGCTTGCCAAGGCTTGCCGCGCCGGTCGCACGGTCAAAGTGGACATGGGCGAGCTCTTTTGGCTCGACGAGAACGGCAACGAGAAGCGCCACGGCTTTATCATCATCGCCGGCTCGGGCTTCGACGCCGAGATCATGATGAAGGCCGCCCCCGCCAAAAACGACATCGGTGAGATCGCCTATTTCCTGTCGGCGCTCGCCACACCCAACCCCACGGTGGCGCACTTTACGATTGAGCATGACGGCATTGTCGAGGAGCTCGATGGCATCTGCTGCATGGCCGGCAACACCTCGGTCATTCAAAACGACATCAACCTGTTCCCCGATTGCCGCATGAACGACGGCATGGTCGACATCGCGGTCATCGAGCCCGTAAAAACCGTCCAGCTCCTGCCCACCGTGATCACCGCTGCACTCGACCCCGCCGGCAAGGTGCTCGGCCGTCCGCAGTTCAAGATCATCCAGACCAAGGAAGCCAAGATCACCTGCACCCCGTCACTGGGCATGCAGTTCGATGGCGAAATCATCTCCAGCAACTCGGGCGTCTTTGGAGCCCGCGCACTTCCGCAATGCCTCGACCTCATCGTCGACGAATTCTCCCCGCTCGGAAAATAGGAGGACCCCATGAACGACAACCCCCTGATTGGCTTTATCATCATCGTCTTGGCCATGCTCGTCGGCTATGCGATTAACGTGATCCACCGCCGGAAGAAGTAATTCCACATTGGTATGATATTCATCCAATTCTCGTATCCCCCGTTGTTTATGCATTTGCCAGACAGCGGGGGATTTTTCTTTGTGCCCTGTGCAAGGCGCTTTATTTAGGTACAGTAATTGCAGGGAGTCTTTATTTAAATAAAGCTAGATAATGAGTATTCTTGTCCGCTCATCGCATATTTTAGGACGCTCATCGAGTATTTCATCGAAATAGATGAATACTTCTTAGACTTCCGATAGGCTAATAGATGTATTTATTAGCTGAGATTCCGCACAGTTTTGTGGGGTCTCAACAGTTGGGAGGGATCATGAGGTTTACTCATCCTGTCAACACGCTCAAAAAGCTCGGCTGCGGCCTTGCGTTTGGAGCAGCGGCCATCATGGCCATGCCGACTTCGGCGCTCGCCTGCACCCAGATCTACATGGGTAGCAAGCTCACGGCAGACGGCAACACGTACTATGGCCGTTCCGAGGACTTCGGTCCGCGCTATGTCAAGCACTTTGGCATTGAGCCCGCACACAAGGACGGCAACGAGTATACATCGGTCGAGTCCGGTTTTGAGTACAAGTCCAAGGGCGCAACCTACCGCTATACCTTCGTTCGCGACAACCCCTCGCAGTGGGAAGATCGCTACGACGCATATTCCGAGGCCGGCATCAACGAGAAGGGCGTTTCCTGCTCTGCCACGCTGAGCACCTCCTATAACGAGAAGGCCGAAGAGGCCGACCCCATCACCGAGGAGACCGGCATCGGCGAGTACAACTACGCTAGCGTCATCCTGGGCGAGAGCGCCACGGCCCGCGAGGGCGTCGAGCTCATCGGCAGCCTGATCGACGAGCAGGGCGTCTGCTCCAACGACCAGATCATCATCTGTCTCTTATACACATCTGACGCTGCCGACGAATAGCCTTGTGTAGAT
>URGY01000144.1 GCA_900547505.1 uncultured Collinsella sp. | reverse complement strand
TACGAGATGCAGCGTAGTCTCGTGGGCTCGGAGATGTGTATAAGAGACAGTGCTCGTATCGAGGGCGGCCGCTTTGTGATGGAGCACGTCTTTCCGCAGGCGATCGGCGGTGTTCGATGATGCTGGCACCCCACGAGCTCGCGCGTATCTTTTTCGCGGGTGAGTTGGATGAGGCCCGTATCGTTTCTGCCGATGCTTTTGATGCGTGCGAGTTCTTGGGTGCCGCGTCGATCGCTATTGGCGTGTTTGATGGCGTGCATCGTGGGCACCAAGAGCTGATCGAAGCGGTTATTCGCGATGCACATGATCACGGCAGCAAAGCGGTCGTGGTCACCTTCGATCCTGATCCGGACGTCGTGGTGAGTCCGTTGCCCGCCCAAAAATTGATGACGACGGCCGACCGCCTGCATGCCCTGGCTCAAACCGGGGTCGATGCGGTGGTGGCTGTTCCCTTTACGCCTGCCGTGGCGGCACTCGACCATGTCGGGTTTCTGGCGTTGTTGTCGCCCGTTGTCGACATTCGCTCCATTCGTGTAGGCAGCGACTTTAGGCTCGGCCGCGGCGGCGCTTCGGGCGTTGCCGAGATGCGCGCCTGGGGTACTGAGCGTGGGGTTGACGTTTACGGTCACGATCTACTCTGCGTTAACGGGCAGACCATCTGCGCCACGCGCATCCGCCATGAGCTGGGTCAGGGTCATGTGGAGCTGGCTGCCGAGCTTCTCGGCCGTCCCTATATGCTGCGCGGCGTTGTGGCGGCTGGCCGTCACGAGGGCTCCGACATGGGCTTTCCCACGGCAAACATCCAGGTGCCCGACGGCATCCAAGTGCCTGCCGACGGCGTGTATGAGGGTCTGGTGCTGGTTGATGACACCGTGTGGCCCGCTGCCGTGAACGTCGGCCTGCCGCCAACGTATGCTGACGATGCAGCATCCGCGCATCTCGAGGCTAACTTAATTGGTTATACGGGCGACCTGTACGGCGCTTCCGTTTCGCTGGCGTTTACGCGCTGGCTGCGTCCGTCGCGCGTGTTCGATTCGCTGGATGAGTTGATCGCGACCGTCGAGGGTAATATCGAAGATATTCGTCATAACATGGGCGATCAGGGGGTGAGCATTCGTGATTAGCGATGAGGAAAAAGACCAGGTACGCGCTGCGTCCGACCTGGTTGCTATCGTGCAGGAAACGGTCGAGCTCAAGCCCCGCGGCCATGAGTTTTGGGGATGCTGCCCCTTCCATGGCGAAAAGACGCCGTCCTTCCACATTATCCCCGCCACGCAGGTGTGGCATTGCTTTGGCTGCGGCGAGGGTGGCGACGTTTTCACGTATATCATGAAGCGCGAGAACCTGAGCTTTCCCGAGTCAATCCGTTACTTGGCCGATCGCGCGGGTATTGAGCTGCATGACACCGGAGATCGCCGCGAGCGCGGCACCAAGCGTGCCCGCATCTACGATCTGTGCGCCGAGACCGCCCAGTTCTACCACACCATGCTTATGCGCGGTAAGGACGGCCGTCCGCGCGAGTACTTTGCCAGCCGCGGCATGGGCGGCGACGTCTGCCGCCGCTACTGCCTGGGCTTTGCACCGGGCCGTAACGCGCTGGTGTCGCACCTGTCCCAGGCGGGTTTTACCCCGCAGGAGATGATCGACGCCAACGTTGCCGTAAGCCGCGGGCGCGGGCAGCTTGCCGACCGCTTTTACGACCGCGTGATGTTCCCCATCTTTGACGAGCAGGGTCACAACATTGCCTTTGGCGGTCGCATTATGGGCGACGGTCAGCCTAAGTATCTCAACACCGCCGAGACGAGCGTGTTCCATAAAAAGCGAAACCTCTACGGTTTTAATTGGGCCAAGGAGTTTATCGTCGCGCAGGATACCGCCATCGTGGTGGAGGGCTATACCGATTGCATCGCCTGCTGGGAGGCGGGGATTAAAAACGTTGTCGCCACGCTGGGCACCGCGCTCACGGAGCATCACGTCAAGACGCTCACCCGCTTTGCCAAGCGCATCGTCTATATGTTTGACGGAGACGCCGCGGGCCAGAAGGCCGCTCGCCGTGCGATTCAGTTTATCGAGCAGGATTCTATGGACCTGCGCTGCGTGGTGCTGCCCGACGGCAACGACCCTATGGAGTTTATTACGGCGCACGGCGGCCAGGAGCTGCAGGCGCGCATCGACGCGGCCGAGCCGCTTATGGACTTTGTTTACCGTTCGCTGCAGGAGTCGAGCGACATCACCACGCCGGGCGGTCGCGCAAAGGCGCTGGAAGATGCGCTGACGCTTATCTATCCGCTGCGCGACAGCTATATGATCGACACGTACTTTATCCAGATTGCCGATCTGCTTGGTTTGGATCTGGAGACCGTGCGTGCGAGCTCGGGCCGTGTGTTTCGTGATGTCGCCAAGCGCGAAGATGCGGAACGCCGCCGTGAGCAGAACTATGAGCGCCAGCGGGCGCAGGCCGAGCGCTCCGGTAGCGCGGGCGGTCGGGCGTCGGGTTCTCGCGATGCCGGTCGCGGCGCTTGGGCATCGGGCGCGACGCCGCCGGTGTCCGCGCCGGTCGAAGAAGAGCCGTACGACTACGTCCCGCTCGATGCCTACGGTGCTGCGCCCGTGGAGGTCGTCGACGACCTGCCGCCGATTGACGTACTTGATGGTATGGGCGCTGCTCCTGTGGCTGATGGTTCGGGCGCACCGGCTGCGGCAGCGCCGGTGGTTTTGACCGATCTTGAGCGTAAGTCCTTGGCAGGGGAGCGCGAGCTGTTGACGATGCTCACGAGCTACCCCGACCTGTTCCGCACGTATGCCGACCGCATCTGCTCCATCGAGTGGGTTGACCCACGTCACGAGTCCATCGCATGGGCCGTTCTGGCAACGCCACCGGGAACCGATCCTGCAGCCTGCATGGATGCGGCGCGCTCGGTGTGTCCCGAGGCGGCAACGCTTGTGAGTGCCGGGCGCATCTCGGCGACGAGCAAGCACCCCACCGAGACGAACATCGTGTTTATGCTCGATACGCTCGAGCTCTACACCATCAAGCGCCGCATGCGTGCCGCACAGGCCAAGCTGCGCCAGGACCGTTCGCTCGATGATGAGGCCCGTCGCGCGCTGACCGTGCAGGCCGCGCAGGATTCGCAGCGTCAACGCGAACTGCAAAAGTCGATCGGCGGCGTGGCGGATCCGTTCCGTTTGATCGGCCTGGAGGCCGCAGGCACCGAACAAGCCTAGATGTTGTGGTCAACCAGCGTATTCTCGCCTATATCCAGTCCTCTTTTTGGGTATAGACGTCCATGTGTGTGCTAAAGTATTGAGTCCTGTGGACTATGAAGGGAGAATCTGTGCCAAAAAAGACTGAGAGCACGGGTACTGGGCTGGAATCCTACGTTGCAAAGCTCATGGGCAACGGCTCAAACAGGACTTCGGTAACCGAGGACGAGATTCAGGTCGCCCTGAAGGATATCGATGTTTCTGACGAGCAGCTCACCGCGGTGTATTCCGCGCTGCGCAACAGCGGCATCCAGATTATCTCCGCGAGCGGTAACGACGACGCCCCCATGGACGTCGACGATGACGATACCGATTCTGATACCGACGATTTCGATGACGACGACGAGCACGATTCCGGCTCGCTCGACGATCACGAGCTCAAGATGGCCCGCCAGGCCGACGCCGAGATGGGTTCTTCCAAGAGCAAGAAGAAGCGCACCGTGCGCACGTCCCGTTCGCGTTCGCGCGTGCGCGGCATCGATGCCTCCACGGTGATGCTGACCGGCGATCCGGTCCGTATGTACCTCAAGGAGATCGGCAAGGTCGACCTGCTGACCGCCTCCGAAGAGGTCGATCTGGCCATGAAGATCGAGGCCGGTCTCGAGGCCACCGAGAAGCTCGAGGCTGCCGATGCTGGTGAGCTCGAACTCACGCGTGCCGAGATGCGTCGTCTTACACGCATTGAGAACGTGGGCCTCGAAGCCAAGCAGGCACTCATCAGCGCAAATCTGCGTCTGGTCGTCTCCATCGCCAAGCGCTATGTTGGCCGCGGCATGCTGTTCCTGGACCTGATCCAGGAGGGCAACCTCGGTCTGATCCGCGCCGTCGAGAAGTTCGACTACCAGAAGGGCTTTAAGTTCTCCACCTATGCCACGTGGTGGATCCGTCAGGCCATCACGCGCGCTATCGCCGACCAGGCCCGTACCATCCGTATTCCCGTACACATGGTCGAGACCATCAACAAACTCGTCCGCGTGCAGCGTCAGCTCCTTCAGGACTTGGGCCGCGACCCGACCCCCGAGGAGATCGGTGCCGAGATGGACATGAGTGCCGACCGCGTACGCGAGATCCAGAAGATTTCGCAGGAGCCCGTGTCGCTCGAGACCCCCATCGGCGAGGAAGAGGATTCTCAGCTGGGCGACTTCATCGAGGATTCCCAGGCTATCGTTCCGCCCGATGCCGCCAGCTTCTCCATGCTGCAAGAGCAGCTCACCCAGGTGCTCGACTCGCTTGCCGATCGTGAGCGCAAGGTTATCGAGCTGCGCTTTGGCCTTGTCGACGGACATCCCCGTACGCTCGAGGAAGTCGGTCGTGAGTTTGGCGTCACGCGCGAGCGCATCCGCCAGATCGAGTCCAAGACCCTGGCCAAGCTCCGCCATCCCAGCCGTAGCAGCAAGCTGAAGGACTACATCGAAAGCTAGTCAAGCAATAAGCGCCCTCAAGCACATCCGCTTGGGGGCGCTTTCATGTAGTCATTGGGGACGTTCTTGAATGACTAGTCGTTTAAGAACGTCCCCAATGACT
>URGY01000143.1 GCA_900547505.1 uncultured Collinsella sp. | reverse complement strand
ATCTACACAAGGCTATTCGTCGGCAGCGTCAGATGTGTATAAGAGACAGGCTTGGTAAGCTCGCGGCAGACAGCGACCTCGCGCTGGGGAAAGACCTCGGCCACGGCCTCGAGCGTCGCCACGATGCGATGTGGAGACTCGTAGAAGATGAGCGCACCGGGCACCACGGCAAGACGCTGCAGTCGACGCACGCGGTCGCCATGCTTGCGGCCTAAAAAGCCCTCGAAGAAAAAGTGCTCACAGGGAATGCCGGACGAAACAAGCGCCGTAACACAAGCAGAGGGCCCGGGGATAACCTCGACAGGCACATCTGCTTCACGTGCCGCCTCGACCAGCGCCTGGCCGGGATCGGACACGCTCGGCATGCCCGCGTCCGAAGCAAAGGCGAGGGTCTCCCCCGCCAGCAGACGGTCGACCAGGCCGGCGGCGCGGCTGGCGATCACATTCTCGTCGCAACGGACAAGCGGCTTGGAAATGCCCAGGTGCATCAGCAGCTTTGACGTCACACGCGTGTCTTCGCAGCAGATGGCATCGGCGGCGGCAAACGCCTCGCCAACGCGCGGGGACAGGTCGCCCAGGTTGCCGATGGGCGTGCCGACCACATAGAGTTTGCCCGTATGGGCGCTGTTTTGCGTCATATCAACCTATTCAATCATGCCGCGCTCGAGCGTACCGAGCGCCGCGCGGGCGTCCCATGCTGCAATGCGCTTCTCGGTCTTCCACGTTTGGAAGAACCAACCGGCAGCCGGCGCAAACGAAGCCAGCTGGTTGGCGATAAACACGCGCTCGTAGGCATTGCGGCCCTCGGGCGTAACCGACGAGTTGGCAAAGATCGCCGCGCCCGACCATTCGCCCACCAGCACGGGGAACCCAGTCGAAATCGCCTCTTTAAGCTCGCGCTTGTTGCGCGAAATCGCCGTCGTCAGCCCGCGGGGGCTCGTGATATCGAGCGCATACTCGTCGCGGTAATGGTACAGGTGAAGGTCCATGTAGACGTTCTTGTACTTGGCGCCGCGCATAAAATGCTTCCACTCGTTGGGATGCCCCGACGACGAGAAGACGACGATCTTATCCTCGGGCATATACGAACGGACGAGCTCGTAGGCGTCGCGATAGAAGTTGCGCAGGTAGTGCGCCGGAATGCCATCCGTCATGGTGAAGAGGCTCTTGCGGACGCTCATCTGCGGCGTGTCCAGCAGCTCAATGCCCAGCAGGCTCTCGGCCTCGCCGTAGCGATCGGCCAAGCGCTCGAGCACGTCGAGTGCGACATGACGGCCGTTGGTGGACGAATGCCATTCGGCAACAGCCTCCGGCGTGGTGGGCGAATCGTTGGAATCGCCCTGGCCACCGGGCACAGTTGCCAAATCGAGCAGCACGCGGATGTCGTACTTGGCGGCCCACTCAATTGCACGGTCGATGTAGTCGACAACCGAGATGTAGGACGCATCGGACTCCTGCGAGCCAAAGGCATACCAGGGCACCGGCAGACGCACGGCATTGAGACCGATCTGCGCCATGCGGCAAAAATCGTCCTCACTCACAAACGTCTCGTAATGACGGCGCATGCGCTCGTTATAGGCGGCGGTGCCCATGGCCTCCTGCAGCTCGGCCGCATTGGATGCACCGGTCGCCGCGTATAGCGACGGGGTCACCCAAGGCTCGGGAATAAACCAGCCAGAGAGATTAACGCCGAGTATCCTCTCCATCACTGCCCCCTTCGGATCGTGCAGGCCGAGCCTGCATCGTACTGCATAGGAAAAGTATCGTTTTGAGTATACCCGCGCGTGCGGACAGACGACCGAACGGTCTGTAAAGTGATGCGAAAGTGGGAGGAATGTCTGGGGACAGGCGGGCTCGGGATGGTGCGACGAGGTGTGTACGCGCGTCTGAGGCAGGCGCCGGAAAGCGCGTCCCGTTTTTTGCAAAAGACTGGGATGCATTTTCCGTTCGAGGCCTCAACCGGAAAATGCATCCCGTTCTGAGCGCGGGATCTGGGGTGCAGCTTCCGCCAAAGGCCGCAAAAGGGAAGCGCGTCCCATTCTGACGCCGGATTCCGGGTCGTGCTTTCCCAAGCGGCCTTAAAGCGGAAAACGCATCCCACTCTGAATCCAAATTCTGGGACGCAGTTTCCGCAGAGTCCTCGATAAAAGAAAAGGACCCCCTTGCAGAGGTCCTAGTCAATTCAAGGTGGCGGGGAAGGGAATCGCGTCCGCGCGCTGCGCGGACGGACCGCTGCGGCGCTTACGCGCCTTGCGAGCTGCGCTGGCAAACGCTTACGCGTTTACTCAGCTCCGCGCCCTCACGGGGTTCGATTCCATGTGGGGCTGCATAAAAGAAAAGGACCCCTTTGCAGAGGTCCTAGTCAATTCAAGGTGGCGGGGAAGGGAATCGAACCCCTGACACGAGGATTTTCAGTCCTCTGCTCTACCAACTGAGCTACCCAGCCATTTGAGGTGTGCCTTGTTTCAAGGCTTGATTAGTATAACCAAGGACGCGTTCCGGTCAACCGAGAATTTTAAAAAAGTTTTTGAGCACAGCCTCGGTTCTATAAATCGGCACGTCAGAGGCATCAACCGGCAGCAAGAAGTTTTTCGCTCAGAGCCGCACGGGCAAACTCACTTGGCGTCATCCCCTCGGCAGCCGCCCGTCGACGAATGGCCTCCTTCATTCCCAGAGGAATCTTGACCGACAGCGTTGCCGTCCCCTCACCTGAGAGCGGGGGCCGTCCACGCACGATCCCACCAACGGTGTGTTCGCCATCCGGAAACTCTCCGCGCTCGTACGACTCGCACCACGCGTTAATCATTTCATCCGTTACAACCTGACCATTAGCGGCCGTATACGTCTTGCCCATCATCGACCCCTCTGCCGAGCTCGCTCGATCTCTTGCCAGAATTTCTTCTGAACCGGAGACAGGACATGAATAATGAGCCATCCACGAATTAGTTCGACCGCAACAAGTTCCACACTTCGACCATCTGGAAGCCATCCAATCGCAAGCCATCTCGGCGGCTCGTCCTTCGACTCGCGACGAATGCACTCAGTAACCGCAAGCCAAGCGCTAAGCACCTGCTTTTCCGTCAGGTGCTTTTTAGCGTTGGGATGAATCTCAACATCCATGCATCTTCTCCTCCATCTTACCCAATTTCGTATGACGAAAGTCCACTGTCGCCAATTCTTAAGCCGGCACGCGTTGGAGAGCAGGAGTCGAAACAATGATTGAAGGACGCTCTAGTACGGCCCAGGCGCCGGGGCAGGAGCACATGCGCCAAGGGCGGACGTTTTTGTAGCGCGCGAGGATATTGCCGTCGCGATCGATGAAGGCGATGTCGATGGGATAGGCCATAAAACACGTATGGACCGAAAAGCAGCGTGGAAACGCCATGACGAGCGGCAGGCCGTTGGCGGCAACCGGACGCCGTCCCAGCATGCCGCGCAGGCGCACGACAAACGACTCCGCCACCACAAACTCGGCCGGCGTCCAACCCAGCCTATTGAGTGCCCGCGCATAGACGATGTAGGACGAGACCGCGGTCACATGACCACCCCCGGACGCCATGGATCGACCGTCACCGCACGCTCGTGCGACAACGTTGTCGGCGCCCCCAGCGGAACGCCAGCGATGCTGAGAGAAGTCGGCCACGGCTCATAGTGCATGGTGCAGGTGTAGGTCCTAAACGTACCGGATAGGGAGAGCAGGCCACCATCCGATGCCTTCGCGCCTTGCTCGCTCGACACTTCGATCTGCAAGTCATAGCCTTCCATGGCATTCAGAATTTGAGCCTGAACCGTCGCCGAGGCATCGGCAGAGCTTTCGTCGCCCTCCCCCTCCGACGCCACGGCATGCGCTAGCACGATGTCGGGCACCACGCGGTCGAAGCGCGCGACAGCGCTGGCAAAGATCATGACGTTGTACACGATGAGTGCCAGCACCAGCAAAACGGGCGTAACCACTGCCATCTCCACCGTCGCTTGGGCGCGCTCCTCGCGCAGACGCATGCGGATACTCATTACGACCCACCGCCCAGAGCGCCAACCAGCGTGGCGACATCGACGGTGAGCGGGATGGAGCCGCCGCCGGGCAGAGGAATCTCCGCAAGTGTGAACACCGTACCACTAATGGTGCGTTCGACTTGATATTCCAACGCCTCGCAAAGCGCCTTGGGATCGGTCACGCCCAACGGAATACTTCGCAGCTTGTCTTGCGCTTGAGAGAGACCCGCAATGTCAGACCCCGGACTCTTAATGATATTGGCGGAATCGGTCAGCACCGGCTTTCGCAGGCGCAAGTCGCACGGTTCCAAACCCAGCGCCGCCACGGACGCCGAAACGGTATCGCCGAGCCACGATGCGATGGAGCCCAACGCGCCGCTGCCCCCTCCTAGGCCTTTAATCATCTCGTCCATAAGTTCGTCGGCTGAGCCTTGGATGTCACCGTATCCCACGAGTAGCCGTCCCCAAACATCCATGACGCCGTCGAGCACGCCGGCAACGCCGCCCGAGCGTTCCTTCAATGTCGAGAAAAATCGCGAAAGCACGTTGTTTTGCGCCGTCGCCTCATCGGGCGCCAGCACCGCGGCAGAGATAGCACCGCGATCGCCAAGCCTGACTGCCGCGTTAAACGAGGAGTTAAGTTGATCGGGGCTGGTAATGTCACCCGAAACTGCAAAGGCGACCACGCCGTTGCGGCCAGGTGGGGCGATACGCGGGCGCTCGCCGGAAAGCGCTTTAATGGCCTGGTCACTGTCTCTTATACACATCTCCGAGCCCACGAGACTACGCTGCATCTCGT
>URGY01000142.1 GCA_900547505.1 uncultured Collinsella sp. | reverse complement strand
GGCTCGGAGATGTGTATAAGAGACAGAAGCAGGAGCTAGCGGAGTACAAACAGCAGAATATCGACGTTACGAACTTCGAAGCCAAGATGGAAAAGTTCAAGAACGATTTCGGTCGCAACTACGAGATTGCGAGCCGCAAGTTCCAAACGGCAATCGATGAGATTGACAAGACGATTAGCCATCTGCAGAAAACCAAGGAGGCGTTGCTGTCCTCCGAGAACAATCTGCGCCTAGCCAACAAGAAAGCCGACGATCTTACCATTCGCAAGCTCACGTGGGGCAACAAGACCATGAAGGCGGCGTTTGACGAGGCACGCGGGGCTGCGACAGAGACAAACGATGAGCCAGCCGAGGCGGATTCGTATGAGGTCGAGGATGCCGAGTAGGGCATAGCGTATAGTGCAAAAGCGGGGCCGCTGGCGATATTGCCAACGGCCCCGTGTCGTTCCGTTCCAGAATGTGCGGCTAGTCCTCGAGCAGGTCTTCGATAAAGCCGACGCGGTAGTTTTTGAAGATGACCTCGCCACCGTCTTGCGTGGCGTCCAGATCGACATCGCCCATGATGCCAAAATCGTGGTCGCCATCCTCGTCAGCAAAGATCTGGTGCGCGTGCCATACGTGCGCGGTCTTCTCGTCGGACTCATCGATGGAAAACATCGCGGCGCTGCGGGCATCTCCGTCGGTGAGGATTTCCTCGTGCTGCTCGTGGTAAGCGTCGAGTGCTTTTTGCCAGCGGATCTCGCTCATGCCCCAGTTGTCGTCGAGCTCGCCCAGGTCGCGAACGTGCTCGCGGGCGGCAAGGGTCACGCGACGGAAGAGCGCGTTGCGCACCAACAGCGTGCAGCCGCGACGGTCCGCCACGACCTCGTCGATGCCCTGCGGCGGCGCAGCATCGAGGGCTGCCGGGTTGCCGGCGTTCTCCCACTCGTCCACCAGGCTCGAGTCCACCGAGCGCACCACAAAGCCCAGCCACGAGATAATGTCGCGCAGGCGCTCGTCGCGCTTCTCGATGGGTACGGTGCGGTCGAGCGAACGGTAGGCCTCTGCCAGGTAGCGCAGTAAAATGCCCTCGGAACGGGCGATGCCGAGCTTTTGAATGTAGCCCTTAAAATCGCTCGCGCTTTCTAGCATATCGCGCAGAACGCTCTTGGGAGAGAGTTGATAGTCGTTTGCCCAGGGTACCTCCTGGCAGTACTTGTCAAAAGCGGCGTCGAGCAAATCCTCGAGCGGCTTTTCGTACGTGACGTCTTGAATGCGCTCCAGACGCTCCTCATACTCGATGCCGTCAGCCTTCATTTCGGCCATCGCGCGGTCGCGCGCGGCGCGCTCCTGTGCGCGCAGCACCTGCTTGGGATCCTCGAGCGTAGCCTCGACCATCGAGATTAGATCCATGGTATAGGTCTCACCCTCGGGGTCGAGCAGCTCCAACGCGGCAAGCAAAAACGGCGAGAGCGGCTGATCGAGGGCAAAGTCCTCGGGCAGATCGACCGTCAGCGCATAGTCGATGTCTGGTGCGGCGTCAGTCGGGGCATCGGGCGCGGGCGGCACTTCGGTGCGAACGACGACGCCGGAATCGATGAGCGTGGCGAAGATTTCGTCGGCGCGAACCTCGAGTTTTGCCTTTTCCTCTGGCGTTTGCAGGCTTGTCTCGATGAGGTCGTGTACGCGGGCTCGGGCATCGCCGCCCTGCTCGACCACGCTAATCACCATGGAGTGTGTGATGCGCAGGCGCGGCTTGAGCGTCTCGGGCTGCGTCTCGATCAGGCGCTCAAAGGTCTGCTTGTTCCAGGTGACAAAGCCCTCGGGGACCTTCTTCTTTTTAATCTTGCGGAGCTTCTTGGGGTCGTCGCCCGCCTTGGCCATGAGCTTGGCGTTCTCGATCTCGTGCTCCGGGGCCTCGGCGATGACCATGCCCTCGGTATCGAAGCCCGAGCGGCCGGCGCGACCGGCAATCTGGTGGAACTCGCGGGCGCGCAGACGACGCATCTTGTAGCCATCGAACTTGGTGAGCGCGGTGAGCACCACGGTGTGGATGGGTACGTTGATGCCGACGCCGAGCGTATCGGTGCCGCAGATGACGGGCAGCAGACCCTGCTGCGCCAAGCGCTCGACCAGCAGGCGATAGCGCGGCAACATGCCAGCATGGTGCACGCCGACGCCGCAGCCGAGCAGGCGCTTGAGGATCTTGCCGAAGGCCGTCGAGAAACTCGTGCCCTTGGCCGCTTCCTTGATGGCCTCGCGCTGCTCCTTGCTGGCAATGCCAAAGTTGGCGAGGGATTGCGCCGTCGCAAGTGCGGCATCCTGGCTAAAGTGCACGATGTAGAGCGGGGCCTCGCCGCGACGCATCGCGAGCTCGACGGTGCCCTCGAGCGAGGTCGTCACGTAGTCGTAGCTCAGCGGAACAGGACGCGGGGCGTCGACAACCAAGTCGCAAGCAGCGCCGGTGTGCTCCTCGAGTGAGGCGGCGATGGCGGTGACATCGCCGAGCGTGGCGCTCATGAGCATAAACTGCGTGTGGGGCAGGGTGAGCAGCGGCACCTGCCAGGCCCAACCGCGATCGGGGTCGGCAAAGTAGTGGAACTCGTCCATGGCCACGCAGCCCACATCGGCGTCCTCACCCTCGCGTAGCGCGTCGTTGGCAAGGATTTCGGCCGTGCAGCAGATGACGGGCGCCTTGGTGTTGATATGCGTATCGCCGGTGATCATGCCGACGTTATCGCGGCCGAGTACCTGTACCAGGTCGAAGAACTTCTCGCTGACCAGAGCCTTGATAGGAGCCGTATAGTAGCAACGTTTGCCCTGCGCCATGCCCATAAAGAGCATGCCCAGCGCGACGAGCGATTTACCCGATCCGGTCGGTGTTCCCAAAATGACGTGATCGCCGGCAGCTAGGTCCATGAGGGCCTCTTCTTGGTGATCCCACAGTTCAATGCCGCGGTCGCTTGTCCATTCAAAGAAGCGTTCGAAGGCCTGATCGGCCGTGAGCCATGGCTCGGGCTCGCTGCCGTCCTCGGGCTCCCACCAGGTGGGGGAGAGCGCGCCGAGCGAGCCAAACTCGGCTTCGGTTCCCGTGCCGCCCGAGAATGAGCTGGCGGCCCCGGCACCGGAAACGGTGCTGGCGGCGGTATCTGTCGTGGTCTGTGCCATGTGGTTGCTTTCTCTCGCGATTGTCCGCCAACTATTATGGCGTAGCGGCGCCGCGGGGTGCCAGCGCGCGAGAAAATGCAGGAAATGGGCGCGTGAAGTTAGTGCTCTTGCGGCAGGCGCTTCTTGCCCTTGCGGGCGCGGTTTCTAAAGTTCTCGACGGCCTCTTCCATGCCCAGAGGCACATAGGTGAGCTCATCGAGGTTGTCGGGCAGGTAGCAGGCAAGACTTTGCTCCTGCATGCGGCTCGTCGCGAGCTGTTCATCGCTGGGCTGCGCTCCAGGTGTGGCGCAAATGCCATAGACGGCGGCGCCCATTTCGCGCGTGCGGCACTCGTACTCGGTTTCGGGATGCTCGGGATGGTCGCGGCGGACGTCGTCACTTACCCAAACCGTGTCGTAGCCTGCCGCGGCAAACTGCCCCAGGGCGTAGTCGCGCAGCGGCTTGCTGTCGGTTCGCAGCGTTACGGCGGCGCTGGCTGCAAGGAGCGGGCGATAGAGCATCAAATGGTCGACATGGACGAGTCGTTTTTTGGCGTACTTGGCCTTGGGCTGCGGCGTGGGAAAGTTGATGGTGATGGCTTCGAGCTCGCCTGAGGCAAACAGCCGCGGCAGCGATGCAGCGCCACGGGGCAGGACGAGTGCGTTGGGCAGCTCCTGCTCGCAAATCTTCTGGGCGGCATAGGCGATGCAGATGGGCTCCTGGTCCATACCGATAAAGAGGGTGTTTGGCTCGTGGGCTGCGCGCTCTACAAGGTACGTTCCCTTGCCACAGCCAAGATCCAGGTGAAGGTGCTCGAAGGACTTGCTGCCAACTGGTGCGCAAGCCCTTCGCCAATCTCCGGCATAGGCCTCGGGGTTCGTCTCAATCGCATTGGCGTAGCGCTCCAAGCGCTCCTCGAGCACAAAGTTCTTAGGCGTGCGAACATGAACGGCTCCCATGAGGCTCCTTGGTCATAAGTATGGAACGCATAGCTGCGCGTTCCGTCAATGGGTTGAAAAAAGTGGGCATAGTTTGCCCGAAAGGCGTGGTGCGGCTCGACGGCGCGTCGCCGATGCCTACAGGCGCTTGAGAATTACATAGCGGTTGAGCTCGCCGCTGCGACCGTCGGCATGGAAGCGTTCAAGCTCGCGCACGGGGACCTCGCCGCTCTTGTAGAACGTACGGACGCCGCGCACCAGGTCGGTGATCTGCTGATCGTCAAAGTGATGGCAATAGCGGTAGGCGTGGCGGTCGTTTTGCCAGCCAATGAGGTGGTCACCGGCTTCAAACTGCGCGGAATCGTAACCCTCAAACGGCGGGGTGAGCTCGGCGCGGGCCTCGGCGCGAACAGCCTTGCGCGCCATGCGCTCGTCGTTCATAAACTCCCAAAAGCTGATGGCGATGATGCCGCCTGGGCGCGTCTGGCGCACCAGGGCGTCGAGCACGCGTACGCGGTACTCGCACGACGGCACGTGGTGCATAAATCCAAAGCAGACCGAGATGTCGGCGAGCGGGGCGTCGAAAAGCACGTCGGGTGTCTCGGCGGGGTTGAGCTTCATAAGGGCATCGAGCACATCGAGTTCCTGGAAGCGCAGGTTGGGAATGCGCAGGGCGTGGCCATGTGCATCGATAGCCAAATCTTGACACGAGTCGACACCATAGAACTCAAACGGGCAACTGGCATCTGCCGAGGGGTTTGCGCCGTTGACGCCCTTGG
>URGY01000141.1 GCA_900547505.1 uncultured Collinsella sp. | reverse complement strand
ACGAGATGCAGCGTAGTCTCGTGGGCTCGGAGATGTGTATAAGAGACAGCATGACCTTTAACGACGAGGAGCTTGCCCGTGCGGTGGCAGCCTGTCCCGTGCCTGTGGTGACGGGCATTGGGCATGAGCCCGATACCTCGATCTGCGATATGGTGAGCGACCGCCGTGCCTCCACGCCAACGGCAGCGGCAGAATCGGTAGCGCCGGCTATGACGGAGTTGGCCGACGTGCTCGAGGCGCGCCATCAGCGTCTGGGTGCCGCGATGGCATCGATGATTGGGTCGGCCCAGGTCGACCTGGAGATGCTCAACCAGCGCGGTCGTCGTGCCTGGGACACCTATACGGCTCGCTTGGGCGATGCGCTCGATGCGGCTGCGTGCCGCCCGTGCCTCAACGACCCAACTTTTATGGTCGAGCGTCGCGAGTCTGAGCTTGCCCTGACTGCCGATCGTCTGTCCGGCGCCATAGCGCGTTCGGTTGGGGCCTTCCGTTCCAACTTCGAGCGTCTGCCCGAGCGCTTGATCGCAAGCACCTCAGGACTCGATGGCAAGCGCCATGCGCTCACGCTCGCAAGCTCCCGCCTGGAGCATCAGGGGCGCACGATGCTCAGCAAACCCGCGTCCGACTTGGGCCGTGCGGCGGCCTCACTCGATGCCCTGTCGCCGCTCAAGGTGCTTGCCCGCGGCTATTCCATCGCGTACAGCGATGATGGGGTGGCTACGAGCGCCAAGACCTTTAAACCGGGCGACGCCATCCGCGTGCGCATGGCAGACGGTAACGTTGCGGCAACGGTCGATACGGTCGAGTAGGCCGCGTTTCATAGCGATAAACCTTTAGGAAAGGAAACAGATATGGCAGAGAAGACCCCGGTCGAGCAGCTTACGTACAAGCAGGCCTCGCAGGAGCTGGAGCTCATCATCCGCAGCTTGGAGTCGGGCGATATGGAGCTCGAGGAGTCGCTCGAGAGCTATACCCGCGGCGTCGAGCTTCTCAAGAGCCTGCGCACCCGCCTGTCCGATGCCGAGCAGAAGGTCTCGGTGCTCCTTAAGGATGTCGACGGCAACGACGTGCTCGCCGACGGCGAAGCCGCCAACACGGACGACAACCTCTCGTTCTAACCATCCCGACCAAATATAATTACCTTGGTCTGTGAGAAAGGAACCAAACATGTGCGATTGCATCTTCTGCAAAATTGCCAACCACGAGATCCCCTCGACCGTTATCTATGAGGACGACCAGGTCATCGCCTTCGACGACCTCAACCCCCAGGCGCCGGTCCACACGCTCGTTATCCCCAAGAAGCACTACAGCGACATCGCCGATAACGTGCCGGCCGAGACCATGGGCGCCATGGCTCACGCCATCCAGGAGGTCGCCAAGGCCAAGGGCCTGGAGGACGGTTTCCGCGTCATCTCCAACAAGGGCGTCAACGCCGGTCAGACCGTCATGCACTTCCACATGCACGTCCTCGGCGGCAAGAACCTGGGCGAGAACCTCATCTGAGGACGCACGGCCCGTCGCCTTGGCTGCCTTTGGAGTAACCTATGCAGTTTTCTCAACTCGAATACCTTCAAGCGGTAGCGAACTACGGCGGCGTGCGCAAAGCGGCTCGCGCCGTTCACGTGAGCCCACAGGCTGTTTCGTCGGCAATTAAGAAACTGGAGTCTGAGTATCAGATCGTTTTGCTCAACCGATCGGCGGGGGAGGCTGTTTTGTCTCCGGCGGGCAGAGAATTTGCACGTCGTGCACGCGTGATCCTGGCACAAGTCGACGATCTCAAAAAGTACACCCAATCGGGGAACGGTGGCGTTTCGCCCGACGGCCACTTTCGTCTTTACGTCCCCTGTCTTCACGGGCGGGGGCGTCTTTTTTCCGAAAACTGGTACGACTCGTTTGAAAGCTCGCACCCTCAGATTCACCTTGATGTGTGGCATCAGCCAACGGCTACATGCTTTGAATCACTTGTGCTTGGCATTTCGGATGCGGCCATCTCATTTGAGGAACCAAGGGACAGTGTCCTTTCTTCGAAATACTTGGGTGAAAAGGAGCTCAAGGTTCTTTCGTGCCCAGCGGGTCATCAATCTGTGGGTGCTATGACCGTTCGTGAGTTACTGGGCGGCAGGTTAGCTGTTCCCATTAATTTGTCGCCCTGTCTCAATGCGATCAATCAATGCCCCGAAGCTCAGCTGGTTAATTTCCGCTTCCGCGACGTCGAATACGGAAACAGAGCGCAGGCTGAGTTTCTTCAAGCCGGGGGATTGATATTGGGTTTTTCTGGCTCTTCTCTCGCATCAGATGGGTCGGAAGTGAGCGAGTACTCTATTGAAGGTTCGCATGACGTAGCCTTGCCCATCTACTTTTGCTATCGACAAAATGCCTGGACCGATCGACACCAGACGGTATTTCTTCACCTATTGCGTCATCTTGCTTCGTGAGGCCATTTGGCCTCGTGTCGTCAAGTGAATGTTGACGCCTTGTAACACATGACTGACGGCTTTGCCCTCATGCTTTTCCAAGATTCCGATTTAGATTGTTGACTCTTGGAGGGCGGAGCATGAAAAACCGTACGGTTTTGCTTTATATGACGTTTGTTTTTCTGTCGAACTTCAGCACCATTTTGTATTTTCTGACGGTTTACCTTGAATTCGTCGGATTCTCGATGGTGGCGATTTCTAGCATGATGATTGCATATCAAGTGAGCAAGTTCATCCTTGAAGTTCCCACTGGCTATATTGCTGATAGGTTTGGACGAAAGACAAGCGGCCTCGTTGGCGTCGTGGGAATGCTTGGATACTACGCCGCCCTGCTTCTCGTCCGTTCTCCTCTGCTTTTAATCGGTGCGTTTGCTCTTAAAGGTTTTGCCGTTGCATGTGTGAGCGGATCCATCGAAGCGATTTACATTGACAGCGTCTCTCAGGACCAGCTCGTAAGACTTAATGTCGTTGAGCGATTTGTTTTCTATGCCTCTTATGCCATCTCCGCTTGCGTGGGCGGTTTCATTTCGTCTGTCGGTGCATATCTCATTGGTCTTTCGGCAGATATCATCGCAATGGTGTTGACGTTGGTTGTCGTTGTCTGCATTCCTGAGATGCAAAGAGGGAGCACTGCGGGGACACCTGAGCGTGGAATTAGCCCGAAGATGATCGGTGCTGCTATTGCATGTAATGGCATTCTTCGTTCAGCGTTCATCATGGACTGTTCTCAGGCATTTGCTTTTGTCGCCCTGGAAGACTTTTTCTCACTGCTGCTTGCGGGTCGCGGAATGAATGCCGTTGCTTCGGGTGTGACCATTGCGGTCCAGCTCCTTGCCTCGGCCTCCATAGGGTTTATTGTGCCCAGTGCGATTACTCGTGTCGACAAGGGCCGTTTTGCGTGTATATGCGGCATCATTCGCTTAGTATTGACAGCTTTGTTTTTGATTCCCCTTACTCCGGCTAATTTGCTGCCCGTGTTCTATGTGCTGCAGACGGTTGCGTACTCGTTGTTTGCCCCAATCAAATACTCAGTTTTTCAAAATGCTGCCGATTCTTCGATGCGCTGTTCACTGATTTCGGTTCAAAGCCAGATGGTGGCGGTGGGTGCCGTTCTTTTCTATCTGCTCAACGCTGTGTTGAGTAGCGTTGCAGGCATTCGAGTCGTATTGCTTGTTGCGCTCGGGATTTCTTCCTTGGTGTATATCCCCGCGCTCTTTCGTCTTACAAGTCAAAGGCCGTGAGTATTTGGACACCGATAACTTATATATCAACGCAATAAACCCGAGCGCGAGGGCGTTTGGGTTTATTATTGAAGCGTATGTAACCTGGCGGCGCCACACCGCCTGTTAGTAGGGAGACACATGAACGTTCTGGTCGTCAACGCAGGATCTTCGACCCTTAAGTATCAGGTCATCGATACCAAGTCCCACAAGGTGTCCGCAAAGGGCTCCTGCGAGCGCGTCTGCTTTACCGGCGGTACCTTCACCCACGCTGCCAACGGTTCCAAGAAGGTGACCGAGAACATCGAGTTCCCCGATCACAAGGTCGCCATCGAGGTCGTTCTGAAGGACCTCGAGGCCAACGGCGTCAAGATCGAGGGCATTGGTCACCGTATCGTTCAGGGCGGCTGGTACTTTGGCGACTCCTCCCTCGTCGACGAGGACGTTCTCGCCAAGATCCGCGAGGTCGCCCCGCTGGCGCCGCTGCACAACAACCCCGAGGCCAACGTTATCGAGTACTGCCTGGAGCAGTATCCCGACCTGTCCAACGTCACGGTCTACGACACCGCTTTCCACTTCAATATGCCCGAGGTCGCCAAGACTTACGCCCTGCCCAAGGACGTCTGCGACAAGCTGCACATCCGTAAGTACGGCGCTCACGGCACCAGCTACCGTTACATCTCCAAGAAGGTCGCCGAGATGACCAACGGCGAGGCCCGCAAGGTCGTCGTGTGCCATATCGGCTCCGGCGCTTCCCTGTGCGCCATCGAGGATGGCAAGTGCATGGACACCACCATGGGTCTCACCCCGCTCGACGGCGTCATGATGGGCACCCGCTGTGGCTCCATCGACCCGGCTACCGTGTGCTACCTGCAGCGTGAGGGTGGCTACACCTTCGATGAGGTCGACGAGATGATGAACAAGAAGTCCGGCCTTTTGGCTGTGACCGGTGGCAAGACCAACGACTGCCGCAACGTCGAGGAGCTCGCCGCTGCCGGCGACCCCGAGGCTCAGCTCGCCTTCGACATGTTTGTCTACAAGATTGCCGCCAAGGCTGCCGAGATGGCCACCTCCATGTGCGGCATGGACACCCTGGTCTTTACTGCCGGCATCGGCGAGCACGCTCCGGCCGTTCGCGCTGGCGTGGCCGATCGTCTGGCCTTTATGGGCGTCAAGATGGATCACGCCCGCAACGCCCTGCGTGGTGACGGCGCTTGGTGCCTGTCTGCCAACTGTCTCTTATACACATCTGACGCTGCCGACGAATAGCCTTGTGTAGATCT
>URGY01000140.1 GCA_900547505.1 uncultured Collinsella sp. | reverse complement strand
ACGAGATGCAGCGTAGTCTCGTGGGCTCGGAGATGTGTATAAGAGACAGGTGTCGACCCCCGTTGGTCCCCCGCCATCGCCTGCATCGAGAGCACCAAGGGTGCTTATTGCGCCAATTCTTACAACGCTTGGGGCTGGAGTGCCCGTGGCGGCGGTTGGCGCAGCTTTGGCAGCTGGAGCGAGGGCATCTCCGCCCACGTTGCCTATCTGGGCGCCAACTACGGCTCCACCCTTACCCCGGCAGCGGCCAAAAAGTACTGCCCGCCCACGTGGCAGGACTGGTACAACAAAGTCGCCGCTCAGATGAACCGCATCTAAGTGCAACTGCAAAGGGCCCCAATGGGGCCCTTTTCTTTTAGGTGGCGGAAGTATCGACGACGCCGGTCGCATTGGCAACCGCGACTATGACAATCATGCATAGGAGCAGCACACCCAATGCCTTGAGCCAGAGTTTCGCGAGTTTCTTGCCGCGATAGCTGTCGAGCAATGCGAATCGCCGACGAAGACGGCGCTTATCGAGCAGCGCAAAATGCATAAGCACCATAAGGCCATCGACAAAGAAAAAATACTCGATTATGAGAAGCCACGTCGGGTAGCCTTGGTTTGCTCCGGTGGGGTGAAAGACGGCAAAGTGACTTCCGGCAAAGAACACAAGCAGCGAGAAGCAGACGAGCGTATTCCAAATGCGCCCCAGAGACTCCGGAATGCGAGAGAGCAGACCGCATGCAGCGGAGGCGGCAGGCCTAGGAAGCCCCGTGGGGTTCTGGAGCCCTTGGGGCGTCAACACCGTCTCCGAGGCCGGAGTACGGACAGGCGCAGGCGCAGAAGGCCGCACGGGGCGGCTCAGATCGTATGCCGCGCGCGTCGCCCGTCCCAACGCTTCCGCACTCGCAAAACGCTTGGCCGGGTCGAGCGCCATCGACATGCAGACGGCATCGGCAAGTGGAGTGGGAATGCCGCGCGCCTCGCATTGCTCGCGCATGTCGAGCCCTGGTTTAGGGTCGACTCCCGTCAAGCAGAAGAACAACAGGGCGCCAAGTGCGTAGACGTCGCTTCGCACGCTCGTCTGCCCAAACCCATACTGCTCGGGCGGCGCATAGGGCCGTGTCCCAAACTTGACGGTATCGGCATCGGCGCCATCGCGCCATACGCGCGAGATCCCCAAGTCGATAATCACCAGCGATGAAAACGTCAGGCCGTCATCAGGCGTATAGTTGGCACCTGTCACGATGATATTCGACGGCTTGAGGTCACGATGGATCACCGGCGCCGACGTCTCCCCCGCCATTGCAAAACCGGCGTGGAGCTCGCCCACGGCATCGCATAGGGCAGGATACAATTCACGCGCATAATCGGGGGTGGCTCCCAGACGGTCCACCAGCGCCCCGAGCGTCTCCCCTTCGATATATTCCATAACCACGTTGAGCTCGTCGCCCACACGACGACAATCGACGATTCTGGGCAGGTGCTCAAAACGCCTGCCTGCCCGCTGAGCGGCAAACAGACGCTCGTATGCCCCGCCGATTTGAGCCGAAGCATCGATGCGTTTACGGACAAAGGGACCGAGCGAACCACCGCCGGTTCCTTCAAAGTACACGAGCTCGGTTGTTTCAACGGACGAGCGCTTAAGTACTCGCTCCACGCGATAGCTGTCGTCGCGATCGAGCGACGCCAGGTGCTCGGCAAGCGCTGCGGTCAGCTCGTCATCGGAATATGTTGGGGTCTGAGTATCCATAGGCTCCATCATAGCGCAGGGCGCAGACACCTCATGGCATCCGCGCCCCGTTCGCTTGCATCGTTGTTCGGCAGCTCCGCCGGCCCGGATATCAGCCGCTAACTCACCGTCTCCTCGCCAAAGCGATACAGCTCCTCGTTGACCTTTTGGAGGCTGCAACCGCGATCGATGCAAAAGATGATAATCGCATCGCGGCGGTCCTTGCAGTTAAGGACGCTTACCCCGGCAGCCGTCAACGCACGGTTGGTCTCTTTGAGCGTCAACGCCATCGCAAAGGCAATCTGCAGCACCTTATTGCGACTCGGATGACGCGCGCCGGTAAAGATCTGATAGCCAAAGGTCTCATTGAGATCGGCCATACGAACCACGCGCGAGCGCTCCAAGCCCTTTTCCTGCAGCAGCTGCTTCAGGTAGTCCGAAAGCGACGGGGCGGCAAAGTCGTGCTCCCTGATATAGCCATCGATGTTCGGCGCATCGAGAAGCTCATTGAGCAACTCCTCGGTCAGCTTTTTATCGGACATACGACTTCACCTCCCATACGGCGCAACGGCAGCGACATGCTAGGCCAACACCCAGCTTGCAGTTGCAGACTTATCAAACATGTTGGCAAAATACAGTGCCTTCTTGATATCGCCATCAAAGTAGATATTACCCGCCACAGAGCCACCAGCGGCAAGGGTACCAGACTGCAGCTCATCGGAGCCCTCGCTGTAGTAACCCTGATTCTGCTGAGCGCCGTTGGCGTCCTCGCCCTTCCAGTCGTAGATGTTGTAATCTGCGCCCTCATCGCCATTGTTGACGTACGTGACGTGAATGCCCGTCATGGTCGAACCGTCATAATTTGTGAGGCCGGGCTGGACGGAATCGACAACGACGGAAAGACCGGCAGCCGTGGTCACCGTCGCACCAACCGCCAGGTCAGTCGTAGACTGCTCTTCCTTCTTCGTCTCTTCCTTCTTGTCGCCATCGCCAGCGTCCTCGGTGACGGTCGCCTTATCGCTACCACAACCGGCAAGAAGACCGGCAGTCCCCAAGGCGACGGTGGCGAATGCGCCCAGTGCAGCGCGACGGCTCAGCAGCACTTCGTTTTCGAGCTTTTTCATCATGCATCCTTCCTACGATCCGGCTACCGTGCCGGCACACAGCACATCGTAGGAAGGATTAAACTTGAATTCATTAGCTGAGAGCTAAGGCTGCGGTAAACGGCCAATGCAGTTATCCAAACGCCGAGCAAACGCACTTTGCGCAACCGTCTGCTGGCAGTGCATCAACCCACCGTGACGGATTCCCCGGTAAAGGTGCTCACAAGCAACAGGATAAAGAAGGCCAAATAGCTGATGCTCAGCAGGTAGGCGATGACCAAAAAGGCAATCCATCCTACATTGGTCTTACCGTCGGCGCGGCGCTGCTCACGACTGCGATAAAGCCAAATCGTCACGCCGATAGCAGTGATAAACAGTACGAGTGCCGCCGTAGCCAGCCCAGCAAGCACAAACATCACGCCAATGCCCACAGCGATGACCGGAAGCAGCAGCAAACCGCACCCGCATCCACCCGGACTATATACGGCAGACTGTCGGCGTCGCCTCATCGCCGCGCCACCCCCATCATCTTTGAGCACTACAGTGCGATAGCCTGCTGAACAGGAACGATCTTGTCGAGTTCCGGTTCGATCCGCCTTTTCTCGGCCTCAAGGTCAAACGCCACCTGAGCGCGCAGCCAATAACCATCCGTCAGGCCAAAATAACGGCAAAGACGGAGGTCGGTGTCGGCCGTCACGCGACGTTTTCCCAAGACAATCTGCCCGATACGCTGAGCCGGAATCCCAGTCTCTTTCGCAAGGCGATATTGAGAAATGCCCATGGGAACAAGAAACTCCTCTTTGAGAAGCTCACCAGGAGTCACCGGCGACAGCAAATCGGCCGAAGTCTCATCACTTGTGATAATCGACGATTTCGACATTCCAAGCCATCTCCTGTCTCCACTCAAAACAGACCCGATAGCGCTCGTTAACACGGATGCTATATTGACCGGCACGATCGCCCTTCAAAGCTTCCAGGCGGTTGCCCGGTGGAACGCGAAGATCATCAAGCGAAGCACAAACCTGCAGTTGGCGAATCTTCCTCAACGCAACACGCTCAAAGGGCACGAACCTCCTGACCCGCACACCCATGGCAAAGCGTTCGGTATCCTCATCTTTATACGATGCAATCATAGTATCGCCTTACGTTAGTAACGTCAAACGTTTCTATAGACTTACATCTCTATTATATCGTACGTTTGTTCGTGTTTTCTAGAACAAATAGTCCTTTGCGCCTTAGTCAAGCAAAAGCAATCGTTTGTAGACATCGAGGCCTTTGAGAAGGATTTCCTCGTCGAAGAGCATGCTATCGGTATGCAGAGCGCTTGTGGCATAGGCGGGACAGCCATCCGAATCACTCGGGTTGTCTTGGTCCTCTGGCATACCCGTGCCCAGCAGGAAAAACACGCCCGGCAGATGGCGTTGATAGAACGCGAAATCCTCGGCGATCAGCAGCGGTTCCTCCACAAGCTGCAGCCCGGGCAAGGCAGACGCGACGCTGGCAAACAACTCGGGGTCGTTATCGACCGGTGGATAGCCCTCGGCGAAGTCGAGATCATACGTGCAGCCCGTTGCGGTGCACGCTTCGTCGAGCACACGGCGCACGCCCTCGCGCGCACGGTCGAACATAGCGTCTGTAAACACGCGCAAGCTACCAGCAACATGGGCCTCCCCCGCCACCGCATTGCAGACGGTGCCTGCCTGCAGCAGGCCGAACTTGCCAATGCAGGGCTCATCGGCACCCAGCTCATCCATCAGCCCGCGCTCGGCAACCAAGAACTTGGCAGCCGCCAGCGCCGCATCGTGCGACTCCTCGACCGGAACGCCATAGGTCTTAGCGATATGGATGCTCGTCCCGTGAATATGAATGTGTGTCTCACTCGAACGCGCCAGCAGCGGACCGGAACAACTCGCCAACGTGCCGGCAGGCAGATCGGGCCACACATGGAAGCCAAAAATGCGGTCAGCCCCATAGCGCTCGAACACACCGCTCTCGCATACCGTCTTGGCACCACCGGTCGTTTCCTCGGCCGGCTGGAACACAAAGAGAACGTTGCGCCTAATGGCGCCCGGCTGCTCGCGAATCGTACGGTCGACATACGTCGCGGCGGCAAGTGCCATGGCCTGTCTCTTATACACATCTCCGAGCCCACGAGACTACGCTGCATCT
>URGY01000139.1 GCA_900547505.1 uncultured Collinsella sp. | reverse complement strand
TACGAGATGCAGCGTAGTCTCGTGGGCTCGGAGATGTTTATAAGAGACAGCCTGGGTGCTAACTGGCACGTCGTCGAGGGCCTCTACGGCATCGATTACCACGACTACAGCACCTTCAACGAGCTCGCCACCGACGATCCCAAGTCTGTGGACGACACGACTTTCGAGGTCACCATCCGCAAGGGCGCCAAGTTCTCCGATGGCACCGAGGTCACCGCTGACGATGTCGTTGCCTCCTACACCGCTTGCGCCGCTTCCGCTACCTATGCTCCGTTCTTCCAGCCCTTCGAGTCCATCGAGGCCAAGGACGCCAGCACCGTGACGGTCAAGACCAAGGTCCCCAACTTCTCCCTGCTCAAGGATCGTCTGGCCATCGTCCGCGTTACCCCGGCCACCCAGACCGAGGAGGATCGCGCCAAGCAGCCGATCGGCTCCGGCCCCTGGATGTACGACTCTATCTCCGATACCGAGATTACCCTGGTTCCCAACCCCGAGTACAACGGTGAGTATGCTGCCGAGGATAAGAAGATCCAGTACAGCATCCTGACCGACCCCACCGCTCGCGTTACCGCTCAGCAGGAGGGCTCCACGCTCGTTATGGAGCTCGTTACCGCTGACGCCGTCGACCAGCTCGAGAGCGCCGGCTGCAAGATCGATAACGTTCAGGGTTTCGGCACCCGCTTCATCATGTTCAACGTCGCCAAGGAGCCTTGGAACAACGTCAAGGTCCGTCAGGCTGTCATGTATGCGCTCGACACCGAGAAGATGGTCAGCAACACCTTCGCCGGCCTTGCCACCGCTGCCAGCTGCTACCTGCCCAAGAGCTTCACCAACTATCATGAGGCTTCCACGGTGTACAAGACCGACGCCAAGAAGGCTAAGAAGCTCATCGAGGAGTCTGGCATCACCCCGGGTGCCATCACCCTGCGCACCACCGACAACGAGCAGATTAAGGGCATGGCCGCCCAGGTCAAGAACGACCTCGACGCTCTCGGCTTCGATGTGACCATCCAGACCGATACCTCGCCGGCTACCTACGCTGCCATCGACGGCGGCGAGGCCTACGATATCCTCCTTGCCCCTGGCGATCCTTCCTGCTTCGGCGCCGACCCCGACCTGCTGCTCAACTGGTGGTACGGCGACAACGTCTGGATGCAGACCCGTTGCCCGTGGAAGGAGTCCGCTGAGTGGCAGAAGCTCCACGGTCTCATGGACGAGGCTCTTGCCGCCGAGGGCGACGAGCAGCAGAAGAAGTGGAACGAGTGCTTCGACATCATTGCCGACAACGCCGTTCTGTATCCCGTTGTCCACGTCAAGACCGTCTCCGCTTCCTGGGACGATCCGTCCACTGCGCCCAACGGCGAGGCCCTCGATGGCTTCAAGGGCATCGGCACGACGAGCATGTCCTTCAGGGGCGTTGCGACCGTCAAGGCGTAAGACTCGCTTGAGTCTGTATGCAGGATGTCGGTCGTTGGGACCGTATCCTCATAGTTGAAACAAAGACCCGGGCGGCAACGATGTCGCTCGGGTCTTGTAATGAGTATCCGTACTCATATACCAGTTGGTCCTACCGACAAAAGAAAGGGGAGAGAACGTGAACAACTTGCTACGTTTGATTGGAAGGCGTCTTGTGGCGCTGCCGATCATGGCATTGGGCGTCACCGTCCTGGTGTTCTTCCTTATGTCGTTCTCCAAGACCGACCCCGCCTACACGGCGTTGGGTGACGGTGCCTCGCCCGAGGCGGTTGCCGAGTACCATGAGAAGTATGGTCTGGACGACCCCTGGCCCGTGCGCTACGTGCGCTATATGGGCGATCTGATCCATGGCGACATGGGCACCTATGGTGCTGCTCGCAACTCCGTTGCCAAGCGCATCTCCACGGCCCTGCCCGTCACGATGCAGCTGACCTTCATCGGTCTTGCCATCGGTGCGGTCGTTTCGTTTTTGCTCGGCGTCATCGCGGCACTGTATCGCGACAAATGGCCGGACCAAGTGATCCGCGTCTTTTCCATCGCCGGCTTGGCAACCCCGTCGTTCTGGCTTGCCGTTCTGTTGATCCTGCTGTTCTCTTCCTACCTTAAGGTGCTCCCGGCATCGGGTGCTCTGCCTCACTTCACCACGAATCCGGTTGGCTATCTGGGACGTATGATCATGCCCGCTATCGCCTTGGCATTTCCGCTGACGGGCCAGATGACTCGTATCGTGCGTACCGCCATGGTCGAGGAGCTCGACAAGGATTATGTCCGTATGGCTCGCGGCGCCGGCGTTCCCGAGAAGGTCGTCGTCGGCATCAACGTTCTTCGCAATGCGCTGATCACCCCGGTCACCACCCTCGGTCTTAAGATCGGTTACCTCATGGGCGGCGCCGTCGTCATCGAGGTTATCTTCAACCTCCCCGGCATGGGCACTGCGATTCTGCAGGGCGTTCAGGGCAACGAGGCGAACCTGGTTCAGGGCGTCGTTATCGTCGTTGCTCTTGCCTTCATCATCATCAACATCGTGGTTGACATGCTCTACCTGCTCATCAACCCGCGCATCAGGACGGTGTAGATTATGGTAAAGATTCGAGAGAAGCAAACCGAGCAGCTCGAGAAGGCTGCCTCCAAGGGGCTCAAGCTCGGTGGCTGGAAGAAGATGACGCTGTCTTCTAAGATTGCAGCCGTCGTGCTGGTGCTGGTCGCCCTGACTGCGATTCTGGCGCCCCTTCTTGCCCCCTATAGCCCGGTCGAGATTTTTACGGCTCGCCAGGCTCCCGGCAACGGATTTATTTTCGGTACCGACGATAAGGGTCGCGACATTCTGTCGCGTATGCTCTACGGTGGTCGTTACTCGCTGATTATCGGCTTTGGCGCCACTGCCATGGCTCTGGTCTGCGGCTCGGTCGTTGGCGCCCTTGCAGCGGTTTCGCGCAAGGCCGTCTCCGAGACGATCATGCGTATCTTGGACATCATCATGTCCATCCCGGGCATCGCCCTCGCGGCCGTCTTCGTCTCCATCCTGGGCAACTCCGTGCCGTCGATCATCTTCGCCATCGGCTTTATGTACACTCCGCAGATTGCCCGTATCGTGCGCGCCAATATCGTGTCCGAGTACGGCGAGGACTATGTCCGCGCGGTCATCGTTTCCGGCGCCAAGGCTCCGTGGATTTTGACCAAGCATGTTCTGCGTAACTGCATCGCCCCGATCATGGTCTTCACCGTTACCCTGGTCGCCGACGCTATCATCTTCGAGGCCTCGCTGACCTTCATCGGCGCTGGTATCCAGGAGCCCACCGCTACCTGGGGCAACATCCTCGCCGACGCCCGCGGCGGCGTGCTCGCCGGCCGTTGGTGGCAGGCGCTGTTCCCGGGCCTGGCCATCATGATCACCTGCCTGGCGCTCAACATCCTCTCCGAGGGCATTACCGACGCCATGGCCGCTGCTCCCTCTGCCGCCCTGGATCCGACCGATTCCTCCAAGCGTCGCGAGGCCGACCTGCTGGTCTCCGACCCCGTTCGCGCCTACAAGGAGCAGGCCCAGTCCCTCTCCGCTCGCCTTGGCGCCCTGCGCGATGTCGAGCTCAAGCGTGACGATCGCCATGTGCCCGACGAGTCTGTCGAACCGATTCTCTCGGTCCGTGACTTCTGCATTCAGTTTGAGCATCACGGTGATATCAACGTCGTCGACCATGTCAACTTTGACGTCCGTCCTGGTCAGACCATGGGCCTGGTGGGCGAGTCCGGTTGCGGTAAGTCCATCACCACGCTGGCCATCATGGGCCTGACCGATGAGGACGAGCATCTTTCCGGCGAGGTCCTCTGGGAGGGCCGTGACCTGCTCAAGATGAGCAAGAAGGAGTGGTTCGGCCTGCGCGGTACCGATATCGCTATGGTCTATCAGGACGCCCTGTCCTCGCTCAACCCCTCCATGCTCATCTCTGCCCAGATGAAGCAGCTCACCAAGCGCGGCGGAACCCGCAGCGCCGAGGAGCTCCTGGAGCTCGTCGGCCTCGATCCCAAGCGCACGCTCGAGAGCTATCCGCACGAGCTTTCCGGCGGCCAGCGTCAGCGTGTCCTGATCGCTATGGCCCTTACCCGCGACCCCAAGCTGGTCATCTGCGACGAGCCCACGACCGCTCTGGACGTTACCGTCCAGAAGCAGGTCATCAAGCTGCTCAACGATCTTCAGGCCAAGCTCGGCTTTGCCATGATCTTCGTTTCGCACGACCTGGCGCTGGTCGCCGAGGTCGCCCATAACATCACGGTTATGTACGCCGGTCAAGTTATCGAGCAGGCACCCACCAAGGAGCTGCTCACTAACCCGATCCACGAGTACACCCGCGGTCTTCTGGGTTCCGTTCTGTCCATCGAGAGCGGTTCGGGCCGCCTGCACCAGGTGCCCGGCGCCGTTCCGAGCCCGCGCGATTTCCCCAAGGGCGATCGCTTCGCGCCCCGCTCGAGCCACCCGCGTATTGGCCTGGACACCCGTCCGGTCTTCAAGCGCGTGCCCGGCACCGAGCACTTCTATTCCGAGCTCCCCGACGAGGTGCTCAAGGCAAATGGTTTGACCCCTCACGCGGAGGTGATGTAGATGAGCGAGACCGCAGTAAACGGCGTCGAGCCGATCATCTTCCTTGATGACGTCCACGTCACCTTTAGGACCCGTACCGGCTCGATTCTGCACCCCAACCTGGTTCACGCCGTCCAGGGTGTAACGATTAAGCTCATGCCCGGTCAGACGATTGGCATCGTCGGCGAGTCCGGTTGCGGTAAGTCCACCACCGCTAACGTCATGTGCGGCCTGCAGGCCCCCACGAGCGGCAAGGTTTACTTTAAGGGCAAGGACGTTACCAAACGTACCGCCGAGGACCGTCGCCACATGGGTCGCGTCATCTCGGTCGTGTTCCAGAACCCGGCCACGGCGCTCAACCCTCGCATGGTCGTTCGCGAGCAGCTGCTCGACCCCATGAGCTGTCTCTTATACACATCTCCGAGCCCACGAGACTACGCTGCATCTCG
>URGY01000138.1 GCA_900547505.1 uncultured Collinsella sp. | reverse complement strand
CGAGATGCAGCGTAGTCTCGTGGGCTCGGAGATGTGTATAAGAGACAGACAATAGCCTGCGCCTGCTCTTTAGCCGCTGTGCCCATCACGCGTGCCCGCACTGCGGGGCGCGCGTGGAGCCGAGCCTTAACGTAGCGGCTGGCCTGTCGCTCACGTGTCTGACGTGCGGCCGCGAGTTCTACGCGCCGAGTGCCGAGGATTTGGCTTTCAATAGCGGTGGCGCGTGTCCCACCTGCGGCGGCACCGGCGTTATGCGCGAGGTGGACGAGGCGAGCCTGGTGCCCGACGAGTCAAAGACTATCAACGAGGGCGCGGTGCTTCCTTGGGGCACGCTCATGTGGGATCTGATGAAACAGGTGGCTGGCGAGATGGGCGTGCGCACCGACGTGCCGTTTAACCAGCTCACACCTCAAGAGCGCGACATCGTGTTCCATGGCCCGGCGGTTAAGAAGCACATTCTCTACGTTCCCAAAAACGGCGAGGGCGCCACGCCGCTCGACTTTACCTATTACAACGCCGTCTATACCGTCGAGAATGCACTCGCTAAGGTTAAGGACGATAAGGGGCTCAAACGCGTTGCACGCTTTTTGCGCGAGGGGCCATGCCGCGACTGTGGTGGCACACGTCTTTCCGAGGCTGCGCGCCAGCCCCAAGTGCGCGGTATCAATCTGGCGCAGGCCGCGGCCATGACGCTGGGCGAGGCGATTGAGTGGGTGCGCGGGGTGTCCGCATCCTTGCCGCCCGAGATGCGGCCCATGGCGACGGATATATGCGATTCGTTTTTGAGCGCGGCCCGTCGTCTGGTCGACCTGGGCCTCGATTACCTTTCGCTCGACCGCGCCGGCGCCACGCTTTCCACGGGCGAGCGCCAGCGCGTGCAGCTTGCTCGCGTGGTGCGCAACCGATCGACGGGCGTGCTCTATGTGCTGGACGAGCCCTCGATTGGCTTGCATCCTGCCAATGTCGACGGCTTGGTGGGCGTGATGCGCGATCTGGTTGATGACGGCAACACCGTGGTTGTTGTCGACCACGATACGCGCGTACTGGCGGAAGCCGACTATCTGGTCGAGATGGGCCCCGTTGCCGGAGCAGGCGGCGGTAATGTGATTGCCACTGGTACGGTAGACGAGGTCGAGCAATCGCGGGGCAGCCGCATCGCGCCGTTTTTGCGCGCCGAGCCCAAGCGCTTGCGCCCGCAGGTGACTGACGAGGAAATGTTCGACCAGGGTCACATCCGCATGGCAACCGATGCCATCCATACTGTCAAGCCGCTCGAAGTCGATATCCCGCGCGGCCGTCTCGTCGCGGTTACGGGCGTTTCGGGTTCGGGCAAGACGACGTTGGTGCTCGAGACGCTTATCCCGGCACTCAAGGCGCAGGCAGCCGGCGAGCGCCTGCCGGGGCACGTGCGTTGGGTCGATGCCGAGGGCATTGCCCGCGCAAATCTGATTGACGCTACGCCCATCGGCGCCAACGTGCGCTCGACGGTGGCGACTTATGCCGACATCCATGATGAGCTGCGCCGCGCCTTCGCCCGTACGCCCGAGGCCAAGGCGGCCGGCTACAAGGCGGGCGCCTTTAGCTACAACACTGGCGCCTTGCGTTGCCCTACGTGCGATGGCACGGGTTCGATATCGCTCGACGTGCAGTTTTTGCCCGATGTCGAGATCGTCTGCCCGGCATGTCGCGGCTCGCGTTATGCGGATGCGGCTTCGCATATCCATCGCGAGGGCAAGGACGGGAGCTTGCTTACGTTGCCGCAGCTCATGGACATGAGTGTGGACGAGGCCCTCGACGCCACGGTGGGACTCAAGAAGGTTCAGGCGCGCTTGCAGACCTTGCACGACCTGGGCTTGGGCTATCTCACGCTCGGTGAGCCCACGCCGGCGCTCTCGGGCGGCGAGGCACAGCGTCTTAAGCTTGCGAGCGAGATGGGCCGCGTGCAGGATGATGCCGCGTTTGTGTTTGACGAGCCCACGATCGGCCTGCATCCGCTCGATGTTCAGGTGTTGCTGAGTGTGTTCGACGGCCTCGTTGCCAAGGGCGCCACAGTTGTCGTGATCGAGCACGACCTCGACCTTATCCGTAACGCCGATTATGTGATCGACATGGGCCCGGGCGGTGGCGATGCCGGCGGGCAAATCGTCTGCGCCGGCACGCCGGGCGACATCGCAGCCTGCTCCAAGAGCATTACCGGTCGCTACCTATAACCGAATGTGACAAAGGGACAGCCTCTTTGTCACATTCCCGGAAAGCCTGTTTGGCGCAGGGCCTCGTAGAGGACGATGGCGGCGCTATTGGAGAGGTTGAGTGCGCTGATGCGGTAGTCGTCCGGATTGACGAAGTTGCCGCAGATATCCTGCCGAAGGATGGCCTCGTGGCTGTCCTCGGTATGTCCCAGCGATTCCTCGTGGGCTTCCCAGGCCTCGGCGTTATCGAGTGAGTCACAATCGCGCAGCATCGGGATGCGCTCGCAGCGCTCGGGCGCCGCGGCAAGCAGTGGCTCGGGAATGCCCGAGCTCTCGCTGCCAAAGACCAAGTAGTCTCCATCGCGGTAGGTACTCTGCGCATAGGTGCGGCGTGCCTTTTTGGTCAGCAGATGCAGGCGCTCGTCGGCAGGGGAGAGGCCGTTGCGCGCAAGGAAATCCTCCCAGCCGGCATAAGTCGTCACGTCCAAGTTTTGCCAGTAGCCCAGACCGGCGCGACGTACCGTCTTGTCATCGAGCGAAAAGCCCAGTGGCTCCACCAGATGCAGATGGGCACCGGTGACCACGCAGGTACGGCCTATATTGCCCGTATTGGCCGGAATCTCGGGTGCATACAGCACGATATTGAACATGAATCTCCTTGGCTCAGAACGAAAAACCACCACGAAGGGCACCTTCGTGGTGGTTTGGCGGTTACGTAGGCGGAAAAATACCCGCTTCGATAAACCTAGGCGCGGTGCCAGTCGGTCAGGCAGGCATCGAGGGAGGCGATGAGCGCATCCTTGTCCATGTGACGGCCGATAATGCACAGGCTCGTCATGCGGTCGCCCGTCTCGTCGTCCCAAATCTGCATGATTTCGGGGTTCTCGTCGATGATCTTCTGCTTCTCGCCCTCGGGCGCCGAGTCGACAAACAGGCCGTTCTCCATCAGGCGCATCTGGTGGCCGGCCTGCTCAAACATGTAGCACATGTCCGGATCGCCGGTCTGCCACAGCGGACCCTTGACGCGGATGACCTCGTCGGGCCACTCCTGCTCAACAAAATCGGTGAACTTCTGCAGGTCAAACGGCTTGCGGCGCGAGTACACAAAGGTCTCGATGTCGTACTCGAGCACCTCGGGGTCGTCGTGCTCTTCGGGATGCTCCATGGCCTCGATCCAGGCGGCGGAGTTGTAGGCGCGCATAAAGTCGAAGCGGTCGGTATCGAGCAGCTCCTCCATGGGGACCTCGCCGTTTTGGGCCTCGACGATCACGGCGTCTTTCTGCAGGCTGCGCACGATGGCCTTGAGCTCGGCGATCTGCTCAGGGCTCACGGTATCGGTCTTGTTGAGGATCAGCGTGGAGCAAAACTCGATCTGCTGGATGAGCAGGCTTTCGATGTCGTCCTCGTCGATATCCTCAGCCAGCAGGTCGCGGCCGCCGTTGAACTCGTCGTACATGCGGGCGCAGTCGACCACGGCCACGATGTTGTCGAGCGCGAGCTTGGGCTCGCCGCCCACCTTGGCCTCGTCGCAGAAGCTCGAGATGGTGTAGGCGATGGGGATGGGCTCGCAAATGCCCGAAGCCTCGATGATGATGTAGTCGAAGTTGCCCGAATCGGCGATGCCCTGCAGCTGGTTAGCAAGGTCGTCCGAAAGCGTGCAGCAGATGCAGCCGTTGGTGAGCGGGATGAGGTCGTCGGTCTCGGAAAGGCCGCCGTCGGCGATAAGGCTGGCGTCCACATTGATCTCGCCGATATCGTTGACGATCACGGCGGCGCGGATGCCGCCGTCGTTAGCGAGGATGTGGTTGAGCAGCGTGGTCTTGCCGGCACCGAGGTATCCGGTAAGCATGATGATCTTCACGGGTTTGTTGGGCATGTGCCCTCCTTTGTTAGACATGGCTTACAGTTAAATCTTATGCCAAACGCCTGCTCTTATACCCACGCGCCGGCAAATAACACAGGCTACTCCCAGGCTCCCCACACATCGGGGCAATAACCGACGGTGGCCTTTTTGCCGTTGCGCACGATGGGCTCGGCTAGAACCTGCTGATTCTCGAGCAGTTTATCGAAGCGCTGGCTAGGGGTGAGGTGCTGGATGAGCGCGAGCGTCTCCTCGTCCTTGGCTTTGGGGTTGAGCAGTTTGTCGATACCGCCGACCGCCTGCATCACGCTCGTGAGCTCGCCTTTGCTCATCTCCTTTTCCTTAAGGTCGATAAACTGCACCTTAATGCGGCGCTCTTTAAAGAAGCGCTGTGCCTTCTTGGTATCGAAGGACTTCTTAGTTCCGAAGATTTGAATCATTTTGTTCCGCCGTTCTCGTAGTTCCGCCGTTCTAACGAACGGCGGTCACCTCGACGCTGCAAAGCCATCTGATGGGCAATCTGCCTTTCAATCGTCGGGCGCGGGCAAAAGCCCAGCGCCCTCCTCTTTCAAGGCACCTTGCCTCATCAGCTGGCTTTTCGCTTACATTGATAGAACATCAAGGTGACCACCGCTGGAATTATTTGATGAAATTGGTCCTAGCGTGATCGGCCTCGGGCGCGTCGATGCCGGCTGCCTGTCCAGCTTCGATACAGTGCAGGAGCCAGGCCATGTTCTTGCCGATGTTTCGCATGGTGGCAAGGCCTTCGGCATCCTGGGCGGCCTCGCCCGGCATGGCACCAAAGACGTTGTTCCAGTACGTGGAGGCCACCACGGGCATCTGGTTGATAGTGAAGTACTTGTTGAGCACGTCGAAGGTGGTCGACGTGCCGCCGCGACGGGCGACGGCGACCTGTCTCTTATACACATCTGACGCTGCCGACGAATAGCCTTGTGTAGAT
>URGY01000137.1 GCA_900547505.1 uncultured Collinsella sp. | reverse complement strand
GCAGCGTCAGATGTGTATAAGAGACAGGCCTTGACTACCGCGAGTGCATGACCGTGATGGAAACGGTACGCACCATGGCCGAGCGCGGCTGCGCTGTAATCATGGTCTGCCACGATATGGAAGTCGTCTCGGATTTTGCCGAGCGCATTGTGGTAATGGCCGACGGTCGTATCCTCGACCGCGGCCGCACGCACGAGCTATTCTCGAACATCGAGCTCATGCGGCGTGCCTACGTGGAGCCTCCCCAGGTTATTGAACTCTCGCGCCGTCTGGCATCTTCCGTCTCGCCCGCTTTTGCGCAGGTGAGCGAGGTCACCGATGTCGTTCGAATTACCAAGGAGATGGTCCACCGTGGTTAACGTCATCGACTACATGCCGGGCGATACGCTACTGCATCGCCTGAACCCCGTCGTCAAACTGGGCCTCGCCGCCGCCATCATCGTCGGCATCTTCTTGTCCGACACCTACGTGGCGCTGCTGGGCTTTTTGGCACTCACCCTTGCACTGGGTGCCTATGCCGGCGTCGTCGACCGTCTGTTCTCGCTGCTCAAGTTGCTGATTCCGCTCGCGCTTATCATGCTGGTGCTCCAGCTGGCCTTTATGCGCGATGGCAACGTGGTGTGGGGTTTCATCACCGATACGGGCCTCATCACAGGATCGAAGGCCTGCCTGCGCCTGCTGGGTGTGGCGTTACCACTCATCCTCATGCTCATGGTGACCAAGCTCAACGACCTTGCCAACGCCTGCGTCGAGGTGCTGCACGTGCCGTATCGCTATGCCTTCACCTTTACCACGGCGCTGCGCTTCGTGCCGGTGTTTGGTCAAGAGATGAACGCCATCATGGAGGCGCAGACCGCACGCGGCGTCGAGTACGACACCAAGAACCCCATCAAGAAGCTTAAGCTCATGCTGCCACTGTGCGTGCCGCTGCTCATCTCGAGCGTGGGCAAGACCGATGCCACAGCCTTGGCGGCAGAACAGCGCGGCTTCTATCTGCGTACGCGCGCCAGCTCGTACAAGCGCTACCCCATCAAGGGCCTAGACATCGCCGTGCTCATCGTCAGCATCGCCCTCATCGCCATCGGCTTCCTGTTCTAGTTCACCACCGACAGCAACCACCCAACGCAAAAGGCCTCGGCTCGCACCAAACGAGCCAAGGCCTTTACTGTTTCACCAGATAAAACCTACCAAAATAAACCTGTCCCTTTTTGGCAGGTCGGAAGCTAGAGGCGGTAGGGGGCGCCGCTGCGGATGATGGATTCGCGCACCAGGACATCCATGGCGTCGAGGGTGATCTCGGGCATCTCTCGGTACTTTTGCAGCACCGAGAGCTCGGTGCAGGCCAGAATGACGCGGTCGCAGCCGCTACGGGCGAACTCCCACATCACGCGGTCGAACTTATCCATATCGGGCTCACGTCCGGCCTTCACATCATCGTAGATAAGCGACATCACATCGTTCTGACGTTTCTCGCTGGGATAGACAACCTCAACACCCGCAGCCTTACATTCGCGGCCGTAGACGCCCGCGCCCACGGTGCCATCGGTGCCCATGATGCCAATCTTGTGCACCGGCTCGGCCGGCATACTCAGGTTGGGGTCGAACTCGCACTCCCCCATCACCGCACCGGCCAGAGCATAGCGCACCGACTCACGCGGCATGTGGATAATCGGCACCTTCGTAAACGACTGGATCTGGTCGTAGAAGTAGTGCGACGTGTTGCAGGGAATGGCAATGTGCGCACAGCCCAGCGACTCGAGTGCCTGGGCACACTCTTTCATGGTCGCCAGCAGTTTGGCATGCTCGCCGGTCTTAATGGCCAACGTGCGGTCGGGCATGGTCGACTTGGAGAGCACCACCATGTCGATATGTTCCTGATCGCAGGCAGCAGCCGTATGACGCACCACCTGGTCGTAGTAATACGACGTGGCCTCGGCGCCCATGCCGCCGATAACTCCCAGCTTTTCCATCGCCGCCTCCTTGGTGACGCTTGCGCAATTGCGCGTATCATACCCGCGCCCGCCCGATGCAAACCGGACGGGCGCCGCGCTCATCTACTTGTAATACGTCTTGAACAGCTTAAAGTGGCGCAGCTTGGTGTGCCACATGCGCAGCCAACGGTTAAAGACAAAGTCGCCCTTCATAAACGAAGGGTCGGCGCCCTTGCCTTCCTTGTCCAGGCGATGCACCTTAGCGCGCAGCTCGGGATCCTTGACGTACTTGTCGACGACGCCCATGGGGACGACCATCCACAGGGCCTCGTCCTGAGCCGTCACAAACTCCGGCTCAAACGGGCGGTTGAACACATACTCGTCCACCACATACTTGGCAACGTTAAAGCCACTGTTGGTAACGTAGTAGTTGCTGCGGCCCTGGCGCGTGTTGAAATCGAAGAACTTAAACGAGCCGTCGCGCTCGTCGTACTTAACGTCAAAGTTGGAATAGCCCACAAAGTGAAGGTCCTCGAGCAACTTGCGCACGCCGCCCATGAGCTCGTCGTTGGGCTCGGTAATGATACAGGCATGGTTGCCGACACCGTGGGGCTGATGCTCCTCGAGCAGCACATGGCCCAAGCACATCATGCGGACCTTACCGTTGCGGTCGGAATAGCTGGTGAGCACGCGCATGTACTCATCGTTGCCGGGCACGCGATCCTGCAAGATCAGATCGTCGGTGTAGCCGCTGGCATACGAATCGCGAATGACCTGTTCCAGCTCGGCGCGGTCGGCAATCTCATAGGCCTTCTTCTGGCCCTCGAACTCATGCTGCCACCACATGATGCCGTCAGAAGGCTTCAGAATCATCGGGTAAGGAAAATCGATCTGGTCGAGCACTTCGGCAGGCGCCTCACCCTGGGCATTGAGCATCGCCTTGGTAAAGGTAAACGTGTGCGGATAGGGCACACCATGCTTCTCGCACAGCTCGTAGAAGATCTCCTTCTTCTGGCACTGCTCGAGCATGCTGTAGGGCGCGTAGGGAGCGACGATGTTATCCGCCAGCTCATGGGCATCCTTGGCCTGAGCCACGAGGGCAACATAGTTATCGCCACAGCCCACAAGGACAATCGTCTTATCGGCATGCGCTTGGGCAATGCCGTTGACGGTTTTGAGCATCACGGGCATGGTGTCGATATCCACGTTGGGCGTGTAGTCGATAATCTGGCTGCGGTACGCGGGACCCGTCTGATACTTGCCAAAAACCAGACTCTTGACCTGGTACTCCTCGTAGAAGGCTCGCGCCACCGAATAGGCGTTGATGTCGCCACCGAGTAGCACGGGAATGAACTCGCGCTCTGTAAACTGCAATGCCATGGAAACTTCCTATCATGAACTGCCCACACAACGGGCGGTCTTTGCGCAACTGATTTATTCTAGCGTGCCAAGCCGCCGGCGCCCAAAGCTCCACCGTATCTATGGCAATCGACGTAATCGTCCAGCACGAAGACGGCGCCCACCGTTGTATGACAATGGGCAATGAACCTACCGTTGTTGTAGGATTCAGCGTATTGACATCTTCGAGCGAAAGGCGCACACGTGCCCCAAGACCATCCGACCGATAATCCCATCCTCAATGCCGCGAAGCACGAGCTGGCGGAACGCGCACAAACGGCAGCTCCCCTACGCACCGCAAACGATGCTTACAACGGGCCCGCCCGCATCGTCTCAATCAACACGTCGAAGCACAAAGGCACGCGTAAGTCACCCGTCGCCGACGGGCACGACACCGTTATAGAGCAATTTGGCCTCGCCTCTGATGCGCACGCCGGGCATTGGCACCGCCAGGTTTCCTTTTTAGCTGCAGAGTCTATCCAGACGGCGCAGGCGCGCGGGCTCGATGTGCACGAGGGCGACTTTGGCGAGAACTTCACAACCCGGGGCATCAACCTGCTCTCGCTCCCCTTGGGCACACAGCTCAAGCTTGGCAGCGAGGTGCTTGTCGAAATCAGCCAAATCGGCAAGGTCTGCCACACACGCTGTGCCATCTACTATCTCGCCGGCGACTGCATCTTTCCCCACGAGGGCGTTTTTGGCGTGATACTAAAGGGCGGAGAGGTCTACGCCGGCGACGATATCCAGGTAATCAAACTCGGCGACGGCACCTGTTCGTTCACCCCCGCCGAGGCCCTCGAAGAGATTGAGCAGGCTCGCCAGAAGGGCACGCTGTAGTTATAAAACCCCACGTTGAGATGGCTTTTACAGCCCAAAACTCCTCTCAAACAGAGCTCTGTAACGTTAAAGTTGAACTCTATGGTTTCTCAACAATTCATCATAACTGCAGGTCAAAGCCAAAGCCTCAAGTTCAACTTGACCCTTTGGAACCTTTAAGGTTCAAGTTGAGGTCGAAAGCAGTAGTAGAATACCGTTCGAACCATAACCTACGATTGATTGCAGAGGGACTGGATGCAGCATTCGAATCATCGCACCGCAGCGCTCATTGCGTCGAAGCCGGCTCGTATCATCACGAGCGCCGCGCTCGCCGTTGCGCTGACGGCCACGCCGATGCTCTCCCCCGTTGCGGCGTATGCCGCCTCGCAGGCAACGCAGGACCAGCTTTCCGTAGCCCAGCAGAAGATCGAAGCCGCCACGAGCGCCTACAACGACGCCCGCACCAAACTCGATGACCTGCAAAAGCAGATTGACTCCAATGAGGCAAGCATCGAGGAAATCGAGGCCAAGCTTCCCGAGCAGCAGGCCAAGGCAAGCTCCGCCATGCGCGATCTGTACAAGTATCAGAAGGGCACCAATCCCATCGTGAGCTTCCTGGTCAACGCACAGAGCCTGGGTGAGTTCATCACGACCTGCAAATACACCAACCAGATCACGAGCTCGAGCGTCGACGAGATCGAACAGCTCAATAACATGCAAACCGAACTCGAGCAGAACAAGGCTGAGCTCCAGCAGGCCAAGTCTCAGCTTGAGGCAGAGCAGAAAAACGCCGAGGATGCGCTGGCGCAGGCCCAGCAGCTCCGCAGCGAGGCACAGGCAAAAGCCGAGCAGGAATATGCCGCCGAGCTTGCC
>URGY01000136.1 GCA_900547505.1 uncultured Collinsella sp. | reverse complement strand
GGCATACGAGATGCAGCGTAGTCTCGTGGGCTCGGAGATGTGTAGAAGAGACAGCGTAGACCATGACCTGGCGCGGGGTGTTGGACAGGTGGTCGTCGCCGCGGATGACATGGGTGATCTTCATCATGGCGTCGTCGACGACAGTCGCGAAATTGTACGTGGGCGTGCCGTCGGAGCGGAAGATGACAAAGTCGTCGAGCTCCTTGGCGTCGAAGGTCACCTCACCGTGGACGGCGTCGTGGATGACGACGTCGCCGCGGTCCTCGGGCACCTTGATGCGCAGGACGTAGGACTCGCCGGCCTCGATGCGGCGGCGGGCCTCCTCGGGATCAAGATCGCGGCAACGGCGCTGATAGCCCTGGAAGGGATCCTTGCGCTCCTGCGCGGCCTTGCGATCGGCGTCGAGCTGCTCCTTGGTGCAGAAGCAGGGATAGGCCTTGCCCTCGTCCCAAAGCTTCTGGGCCGCCTGCTTGTACAGGTCCAGGCGCTCGGTCTGGGCGTAGGGGCCAAAGTCGCCGCCCACCTCGGGACCCTCGTCCCAGTCCAGGCCCAGCCAACGCATGGCGCGCAGGATGATCTGCGTGTTCTCGTCGGTGGAGCGGGTGGGGTCGGTGTCGTCGATGCGCAGGATGAACGTGCCGCCGTTTGCGCGGGCGAAAGCCCAGTTATAGATAGCGGTGCGGGCGCCGCCGATGTGCAGCTTGCCCGTCGGTGAGGGTGCAAAACGGACGCGAACGTCTGATGCCATGGAAATCTCCTCGATTGCAGGATGGATGTCTAACCGCATCAGTATAAAGCATCAAAGCAACCTCCGCACAAAGGGCACTGACCTACTCATTGGGGACAGACTTAAATGACCATTCTTTGAGCAACCTGTCGGCACTTAGGAAGGCTGGTCATTTAAGTCTGTCCCCAATGAGTAGGTGCGGAAAGGGTGTGAATGTTTGATTTACGCGCTATGATTTGCCCTTGCATAGAGAGCCCGGCGGAATGGTAACGGTCGCCGGGACACGTTTTTGAAAGGACAATCATGTCAGAAGAACTTCGTTCCATCCCACCCCAACACGGGTCCTTTGTTTTTACGTCGGAGTCGGTGACCGAAGGTCATCCCGATAAGATCGCTGACCAGATCAGCGACGCCGTCCTCGACGCAATCCTCGCCAAAGAAATAGAGCTGCAGGAGCAGGGCTACATCGCCCCCAACGGCGTGCCGGCCAACGTGGAGAACGTCCGCTGCGCCTGCGAGACCCTCGTGACCACCGGCACCGTCATCGTCTCCGGCGAGATTCGCACTCAGGCCTACGTCGACGTACAGGAAATTGCCCGCAGCGTTATCCGCCGCATTGGCTACAACCGTGCCAAGTTCGGTTTTGACTGCGACACCTGCGGCGTTATGAGCCTCATCCACGAGCAGTCGCCCGATATCGCCCAGGGCGTCGATGAGTCCTTTGAGACCCAGACCGGCGCTACCACCGACCCGATCGACCTGATCGGCGCCGGCGACCAGGGCATGATGTTCGGTTATGCCTCCAACGAGACCAAGACCCTCATGCCGATGCCACACTACCTGGCAAGCCGCCTGGCCGAGCGCCTGGCAGCCGTGCGTCACGACGGTACTCTCGCCTATCTGCGTCCCGACGGCAAGACCCAGGTCACCGTGCGCTACGAGGAAGGCAAGCCCGTCGAGGTCACGACCATCGTCATCTCCACGCAGCACGCCGCCGAGATCGAGGACATGGGCAAGATCAAGGCCGACCTCATCGAGCACGTCATTACCCCGGTCATGGCCGCTGAGAACATGCCGTGGGACAACGCGGACATCTACGTGAACCCCACCGGTCGCTTTGTCGTAGGCGGCCCCATGGGCGACACGGGCCTCACCGGCCGCAAAATCATCGTCGACACCTACGGCGGCTACGGCCGTCACGGCGGCGGTGCCTTTAGCGGCAAGGACTGCACCAAGGTTGACCGCTCCGCCGCGTATGCCGCGCGCTGGGTCGCCAAGAACGTGGTCGCCGCCGGTCTGGCCGACCGCTGCGAAGTCGAGCTTGCCTACGCCATCGGCGTTTCCAAGCCCCTCTCAATCATGGTCGACACCTTCGGTACCGCACATGTTGCCGAGGACAAGATCGTTGAAGCCGTAGAGAAGACCTTCGACCTGCGCCCGGGCGCAATCATCCGCGACCTCGATCTGCGTCGCCCCATCTACGAAAAGACGGCAGCCTACGGTCACTTCGGCCGCGAAGACGCCGACTTCACCTGGGAGAAAACCGACCGAGTCGAAGAACTCAAAGCAGCCTGCGGCCTGTAAGCTAACGGCAAAAGCTACAGCCAAGAAACAACGCACCAAAAGAAGTACCGGCTCCAACCGGTACTTCTTTTTTATTTAAAGGTGGTGAAGATGAGCCACTGCGGGACATGGAATAGGTCACCAGCCAATGAATTTTGGAGCACACGCGCCTCTACCATGTATCCTTAGTCCCGAGGGCGGGGCATAAGGTCGATCGCGAGTTCCGCACGAGCCGGAGAGCACTTAATGTGCTCTCCGTGCGAGCAGGACTGTCCGAGCAGGCGACCTTATGCCCCGCCCTCGGGACGAAGGGATAGAAAAGGAGCAGCCATGGCAGGCAAGCCGCAAACACTAGCAACGACCTCGGCATTCGAGATCTTGGGCCCCGTCATGGTCGGCCCCAGCTCATCGCACACCGCCGGCGCCCTGCGCTGCGCCCAAGTTGCCGCCAGCCTGTTGGAAGGCCGCATCACCAAAGTCACCTTTGGCCTGTGGAACTCCTTCGCCCACACCTACCGCGGCCACGGCACCGACCGCGCGCTCGTCGCGGGTATCCTGGGCCTCGACACCGATGACGAGAACATCAAGCAGGCCTTCGACCTCGCGCGCGAACAGGGCCTCGAATATCACTTTGACATCAAGGGCGACGACGCCTCCATCCACCCCAATACCGTCGACATCGACATGGTCGACGACACGGGCGCCACGGCACAGGTCCGCGGTGAGAGCCTGGGCGGAGGCAAGATGCGCATCAGCCGCATTAACGGCGTCGGCGTCGACATCTCGGGCATGTACTCCACACTCTTCGTGGCGCACTACGACGTCCCCGGCGTGCTCGCCGCGCTCACCAACCTGCTCGCCTACGCCCACGTGAACATCGCCTTCTGCCGCACCTACCGCACCGAAGTGGGCGGCCAGGCCTACTCCGTCTTTGAGACCGACGGCGCGCCCGACGACACCGTTATCCCCATGCTACGCAAACTCGACAATGTCGATTACGCAACGTTTATCGAGCTCCCCGGTTCTGCCTCGTCGCTCTCCCCCGGCGTCTCGGCCAAGGAAATCTTCGACGACGGCGAGCAGCTGCTCGATGCGTGCGAGGAACTGGGGCTCAGCATCGGCGCCGTTATGGCCGTGCGAGAGGCGCGTCTGACCGGCGAGGCCCACGCCGTCGCCGCCATGCGCCGCGTGCTCGACGTCATGCGCGAGGAGACCACGACCCCCATCGTCAATCCGCAGCGATCGCTCGGCGGGCTTATCGGCGGCGAGGCTAAACTCGTCGATGCCACCGGCCGCAACGATTTGAGCACAAGCCTGATGGGCACCGTTCAAACCGACGCCGTAGCACGCGCGATGGCGGTGCTCGAGCGCTCCGCCACGATGGGCGTGATCGTCGCCGCCCCCACGGCAGGATCCGCGGGTGTCGTGCCCGGCTGCGTGCTGGCGCTCGCCGACCACCTGCAGCTGAACGACGAACAGGTCATGGACGCGCTCTACTGCGCAGCTGCCATCGGCCTCAATCTCACCACGAGCGCCTGCGTCGCCGGCGCCGAGGGCGGCTGCCAGGCCGAGGTGGGAAGCGCCGCCGCCATGGCAGCCGCCGCGCTGGTGCAGATGCTCGGTGGCACGCCCGAGCAGGCGCTCGACGCCAGTTCCATCGCGCTGAGTAACCTGCTGGGCCTCGTTTGTGACCCCGTCGGTGGCCTCGTGGAGGTGCCCTGCCAAAACCGCAACGCCATCGGCGTGGCAGCGGCCTTTAGCTCGGCACAACTCGCCCTCGCAGGCATTAAGAGCTTGGTGCCGTTTGACCAGATGGCACATGTCATGCTCTCGGTGGGCCACGCGTTGCCGGCCACGCTGCGCGAGACGGCAAAGGGCGGCATCGCGCAGGCTCCGGCCGCACTTTCGGCCTGTGCAAAATGCGGCGTGTGCGGATAACGGCAAAGAATGACTCAAAGGTGGGACAAATGTCCCACCTCATTTGAATGCCACCGTTTCCGTACCACAAACAGCAGGGCAATCGCTATAATGCAAGCCCAGTAAAAACACGATGAGCCATAAGGCGAAATTCGAAGGATATGCATACGATGTCGCAAAACGATCGAACTCAACTGATTCCCGATCCGCAGCAGCCGAGCAGGCACACCGGCGGCGTTCAGTCACCGCGTCCTATCGCGCCGAGCCACGGTCAGCAGCGTGGTGCGGCAAACGCTTCTCAACGCCCGAACCAACAGCGACAGCAGCGTCAACAACGTCAGCAGCGCCAGGCAAACGGCAATGCGCCCAAGCAGCCCCCCACGCACACTCGAGGCGATCGCGGCCCCGCGCGCAAGTCCGCCGGCAACAATAAGTCGGGCAAAAAGACGACGCTCTTTGTCGTTCTGGGTCTTATCGTCATTGTCTATATCGTAGGCATCGTAGCGTTTTCACAGCTAGCCTACCCCAACACCACCATTGCCGGCGTCGACGTCTCGTTCTCCAACGCTTCGTCTGCCGCAACCAAGGTCAACTCGGCATGGAAGCACTATAAATTCACCGTGACAGGTGATGACTTTAGCTGGACCTATCAGCCCGAGTCCGATGAGCCCATCGTTGATGGCGAAGCTGCCGCAAAAGAGATCATCGGCCACAACGAAGCCTTTGTATGGCCGGTCCGCCTTGTGGAATCCTTAAGCGGCAAGACCAAAACAACCGCTACCTCCAACGAAGTCGATCTTGATCAAGACGTCGAC
>URGY01000135.1 GCA_900547505.1 uncultured Collinsella sp. | reverse complement strand
GAGATGCAGCGTAGTCTCGTGGGCTCGGAGATGTGTATAAGAGACAGCGCTTGCGGCGGTAATTACCGATGACGAGACGCACTACAAGTACCCCATTAACGACTTTGTACTCATCCCACGTTTTGCGGTCCACGACCCCGAGTTTACGCGCGGGTTACCGGCGTCCATTACGGGGCAGACGGGTGTGGATGCCCTGACGCATGCCGTCGAGGCCTTTATCGGACGCAGCACCACGCCCTACACGCGCAAGATGGCGTGTCAGGCGGTCCAGCTCATCCGCGACAATTTGCTCGAGGCCTATGAGCATGGCGACGACATGCGTGCGCGCCGCAATATGCTTTCGGCGGCGTATAAGGCGGGCGTTGCGTTTACCCGCTCCTATGTCGGATATGTGCACGCCATCGCGCACAGTCTGGGCGGCCGATACGGAATTCCACACGGTTTGGCCAACGCGATCATCCTGCCGCACATGCTTCGCGCTTATGGTGACGCCGCCGCCCCCAAGCTTGCCGATCTTGCTCGCATGGCGGGCATTGCGCCGGCTACCGCGCAGGACGGCCCGGCGGCCGAGGCCTTTATCGATTGGGTTGACCGCATGAACGCCGCCTTGGACATTCCCAAATATGTCTTGGGCATTCGTCGCTCCGACATTCCCGAAATGGCGGCCCATGCCGATACAGAGGCCAATCCGTTATACCCCGTTCCACTTTTGATGGACCGCCTGGAGCTCGAGCATATGTACGAAGTTGTTGCAGGTGGTATGTTTGAGGACGAGAACTAGGAGGGGCCATGAACACCGAGGGAATCGCACGCATCGTTGCCGATCAGCGTGCCTATTTTAAGACGCATGCCACGTTTGATGTCGATGCTCGCCGCCGCGCACTGGCGCGCCTGCGTGATGCGGTTCGCGCGCACGAGGGCGATATCGCCCATGCGCTCAAGACCGATTTGGGAAAGTCGCATGACGAGGCCTATATGTGCGAGATCGGCACGTCGCTTTCCGAGATTCGCCATCAGATTGCGCATGTGGCCCGATGGAGCCGTGCCCGCTTGTGCCCGTGCGACCTCGCCAATGCTATGAGTGTGTGCAAGACGCAAGCCGTGCCCTATGGCGTCACGCTGATCATGGCGCCTTGGAACTACCCGTTTTTGCTGACGCTCGAGCCGCTCGCCGGCGCGCTCGCTGCGGGTAACACCGTGGTCATCAAGCCGAGTGCCTATGCGCCGGCTTCGAGCACGGTGCTCAGGCAGATTTGCGAGGAAGCATTTGATCCGCGCCTGGTGAGGGTCGTCGAAGGTGGGCGTGCCGAGAACGAGGCGCTGCTCGATGAATGCTGGGACAAAATCTTCTTTACCGGTAGTGTTTCGGTCGGCAAGCTCGTCATGGAGCGCGCGAGCAAAAACCTCACGCCCGTGACGCTTGAGCTGGGCGGCAAGAGCCCCTGCATCGTGGATGCAACGGCGAACTTGCAGGTCGCGGCACGCCGCATCGCCTTTGGTAAATGGCTTAACGTGGGCCAGACCTGTGTAGCGCCCGACTATCTGCTGGTCGACGTGTGCGTGCACGATGAGCTGTTGGGCCTCATCAAGGAGGAGGTCCGTCGCATGTTTGGCGCGCACCCGCTCGACAACGCGGATTACGGGCATATCGTCAACGCCAAGCATTTTGCGCGCGTGCGCGGGCTGATCGATCCCGATAAGGTCGTGCTTGGAGGTACGGCGCGCGAGTCGTCGCTCAAGATCGAGCCGACGATTTTAGACGGCGTGGCACCTGAGGACGCCGTAATGCAGGAGGAGATTTTCGGCCCCATTTTGCCGGTGCTGACGTTTGAGAGCCTGGATGAGGCCGAGGCGTTCATCATGAATCGTCCGACGCCGCTGGCCCTGTATATCTTTAGCCAGGATCGCGCGGTTCAGCAGCGCTTTGTGCGCTACGCGCCCTTTGGCGGCGGCTGCGTCAACGACACCATCATGCATCTGGCTACGAGCCATATGGGCTTTGGCGGCATGGGCGCGAGCGGCATGGGGCAGTACCATGGTCGCGAGAGCTTCGATACGTTTAGCCACAAGAAGAGCATCGTGAACAAGGCAACGTGGTTGGACGTGCCATTCCGCTATGCTCCTTACGCAAGCTGGAAGCACAAGTTCGTGCGCATGTTTGTGCATTAGAATCAGATGGTGTAGCGACAAACGGTCGAAAAGGCGCGGGTGGGGCGAATTTGTGTCCGCACGGGCCCGTAAGCTTCTCAGTACGGCGCCGATTTATCCGGCTGTTAGAGGAGCTGCTATGTACGAGCCTTCACGTGTTCTTCTGTCATTTCACATTGCAGGATTTCAGTATGCTGATGGCGCCTTGGTCCTGGGGGATCTTAAGGTTGGCGATAAGCTGACGCTGTGTGCCGAGCACGATAACCCCCATGATCCCGAAGCAGTTGCGATCTATTACGGCAACACCAAGCTTGGCTATGTTCCGGGAAACGAGGTCGGCCCGCTGTCCTTGATGATGTATTACGGCCACGAGGATGTGTTTGAGGCCCGCGTACAACAGGTTGCCCCCGAGCGCAGCCCGTGGCATCAGGTGCGCGTTGGCCTCTATGTGGTGGATGCTCGCTAGTCGGTAAGGGAAGCTGCCATGTTTGATGACGATGACCTGTTCGATCTGACAGATGATCCGTTTGAGTGGGATATGCTACTCGATGACGATGAGTTGGAGCAGGACCGTAGGAAACGGCAGGATAAGAAAACTCAGAGTGACGCTTCGAAAAAGCAAGACAAGCGCCGCCGCGGGCTGTTCGGCGGGCTCTTTGGATAACCGCCGCATCGCTACGTCTGTATACTTAGCACGAGTTGAACACGTTGCGAAATGAGGGCATAGACGATGATGTGGTTTACCGCCGACCTGCACCTGGGCGATACGAATATCTTGCACGACATGGATCGACCGTTCGATTCGGTCGAGGAGATGAATCGCAAGGTCATCGATGCCATCAATGAGTGCGTGGCTGTGGACGACCGCCTCTATATCTTGGGAGACTTTACCTATCGTTTGCCCCTGGCGGAGGCGGTGCGCCTGCGCGAGCGTATCGAATGTCAGAACGTGACGCTCATCCGTGGTAACCATGACGGCGACTGGGAAGATCCCGACGTACCGCAGATTTGGGAAGACGTGCGCGATTACTTGGAGGTTGCCCCGGGCTATGCCAAGGGCCATCGTCTGGTGATGAGCCATTACCCCATGCTCAGCTGGAATGGCAAGGCGCGCGGTGCCATCATGCTGCACGGACATATCCACAGCAGGGGAGACCGCGCCAACGCGCGCAACCGCGATCGCGAGCGCCCCATCTTTCGTTACGATGTCGGTCTCGATGCCAACGAGTACAAGCCCGTAAGCCGTGATCAGATTCTTAGATTCTTTGGGTTATAGGGCGCCAGAGCCACCACAAAGGGGGCAGGCACCTTTGTGGTGGCTCTGGCGCCGTTGCCATTATGGCGGCGGCGCCTTTTTTGTCCGTGCGGCGCGGTAGAGTGTAGGCGGTCGAAATTTGCGTCCATCGAGGAGCTGCTATGAACGAGATCAAGTGCCCGCATTGCGGCGAAGTTTTTAAGGTCGATGCGTCCGGCTATGCGGATATCGTCAAACAAGTGCGCGATGCCGAGTTTTCGCGCGACCTGGACGAGCGTGTGAAGGCAGTCCAGCGCGAGGGCGAGCAGGCGCTGGAGCTTGAGCGCTCGCGTTCGACGGCCGCCCTGCAGGAGGTGGAGTCTCAGCGTAGCGCTCAACTTGCCGAGCAGAAAAACGTTGCAGCTCAGCAGCTGGCACAAGAGGTTGCCAAGCGCGATGCTGAGCTTGCCGAGCTGCGCGCCAAGCTCGAGGGCGCTGCCACAGAGCGCGAGAGTGCAAGCCAGCGTGCGGCGGTTGAGGCCCGCGCCGATGCTCAAAAGGAGAATGCCGAGCTGCAGCGCGAGATCGACAACCTGCGTGCGCAGTTGGGGCGCAAAGATGATGAAGCCAGGCTTGCCGAGGCGGCGGCACGTAATGCTGCTCAAAACGATTTAGCTGCACGTGATGCTCAGATTGCCGAGCTGCAGGCCAAGCTCGCCGCGGCGGACAAGGCCCAGGAGAGGGCGCTTGCCGCTGCCGCGGCGGAGTCGCAGCGTGAGCTCGATGCCGCTCGCAGCGAGGCCGAGCGCGCGCTTACTGACTATCGCGCGAAGGTGCAAGAGAAGTTTTCCGCCGCAAAGGCTCAGTCCGAGCAAGAGGCCGAGGGCCTGCGTGCCCAGCTGCGCGAGCAGGAACTGATGGCAAAAATGAACCTGTCAGAGGCGGTCGCCGCGGCGGAGCGAGAGCGCGATGAGGCGCGTGCCAAGCTGACGAGCGAGCTGGCGGTGCGCGATTCTCGCGAGAAGCAAGCCAAGGCGGCACATGAGCTCGAGCTTGCGCAAGCCAAGCGCGCGAGCGATGACCTGATTCGCTACAAGGATGAAGAGATTGAGCGCCTTAAGGACATGAAGGTCCGCCTGTCCACCAAGATGGTGGGCGAGTCGCTCGAGCAGCACTGCGAGACCGAGTTTAACCGTCTGCGCATGACGGCATTTCCCAACGCGTACTTCGAGAAGGATAACGATGCGTCCGAGGGCACCAAGGGCGACTTTATCTTCCGCGAGTGCGACGCAAGCGGTAACGAGGTCATTTCGATTATGTTCGAGATGAAAAACGAGAACGACGAGACCGCGACCAAACATAAAAACGAGGACTTCTTTAAGAAACTCGATCACGATCGTCGCCAGAAAGGCTGTGAGTACGCGGTGCTCTGCACGTTGCTCGAACCCGAGAGCGAGCTTTACAACGCCGGCATCGTGGACGTGAGCTATCGCTACGAGAAGATGTACGTGATTCGCCCACAGTTCTTTATTCCCATGATTACGCTTCTTCGCAACGCCGCCATGGGTTCGCTGCGCTATAAGCAGGAGCTAGCGGAGTACAAACCTGTCTCTTATACACATCTCCGAGCCCACGAGACTACGCT
>URGY01000134.1 GCA_900547505.1 uncultured Collinsella sp. | reverse complement strand
GATCTACACAAGGCTATTCGTCGGCAGCGTCAGATGTGTATAAGAGACAGACGTTCGAGCATGGAGTCGGACGCATCGGCAAGCGACTCGTTGATGCGGTCGGCAAGGTCGGCCCGGACTCGCTCCAGCTGATCAGACAGACGCCGCCAGCTGGCCAAAGAGCACACCGCGTCGACCATCATCGCGACCGCGACGATAAAGGCGGACAGCCGCACAATCAGCACCGGCAGATGGCCAAGCAGCCCCAGCAATGCCGGCTCCACTAAACGGCAAATACACAACGCACCCAAGCCAAACGCGCAGGCCCAGTACAGACAGATGCGTCCGTGCAAGTTAAACGGCAGGTGCGAGTAATCCCAAAAGCGAGCGCCCGTTGTTTTTTCCAACAGCACGCCCACGCTGTACTCAATCACACTGCATACGAGCGCTGCAGCGACAAACTGGCTCGACGCGTCAGAAATCCCGCGCAACAGCAGCCAGCAGGCAATGCCGCCCGCGCCATAGATGGGGCAGCACGGCCCCAGCAAAAAGCCACTGTTGGCAAATCGTCCGTGATTGAGCATGGCGCATACTGTCGACTCCCATGCCCAACCGCAAAACCCGTAAAAAGCAAACGAGAGCACCAGTGCCGAGAGTGGGCAGGCGGCAAGCGTCGCGCCGTCAAATGCCATGTCGATCGCGGTCCCCACCGTCTACCCTCTCCTCTTTTCGCTCGATTCGCCACTCACGCTATCGTCTGCCTCGTCCTTGCGCGGCAGACGGCCGGCGATCGTCTCGCGCAGAGCACACCATTTATCTGCCAGGCATACAATCCAAGCCTCACGACACGTCGGCGGCACTGGCACCAGCGGAAACATATGCCGCACGATAATATTCCGTTCGCGCGGCGTCAGCTCAAAATCTTCCTCCGCACGTGCCAGGGCAAAAAACGGGTGGCGAAAGCCATGCAGCCGATGGCTTGGGTCGGGATCGTGCCAGTCATAGAGAAAGTAATCGTGCAGCAGGGCCCCGCGCAGCAACGAAGCACGGTCGACCGAAATGCCAGCACAGCCCAAGCGCTCGGCAAAGGACAGGCTCGCCCGCGCTACCGAAGTCACATGTGCATAGACCGTCACGTCGCCATGCTGGATAAACTCGTGCGTCAGGTCCAAGCGGCCCGCCTGGGCCAGCTGGCGGGCGGCATAGTCGACCTCGTGCGCGATTTTTTCGGCACGAACGGCATCGGACATGCTGCCTCCTTCCAGCGACTCACGGCGACAAGCCACGGCCTGTGCACAATCGATAAAAACATCATGGAACATATCAGTATGGCATCGGACAAAACGTTTTGCCCCACCAGTTGGCGAATTACCGCGCCGCCGTCACATATCAAACGCCAAAATGTGCGAGACTGTCTTGTGCAATTGTGCCGGCCGAGGGAGTGCCGGCGCACGATTCGCATGGAGTAACCCACAACGATGCTGCTTACGCAAACGACAACGCCCGAGGACGTCAAGGCTCTCGACCGCGCCGAGCTTCCGCTGCTCTGCGGCGAGATCCGTCAGGCAATCCTCGAAAGCTCCGCCGCCGTCGGCGGGCACGTTGCCCCCAACTTGGGCGTCGTTGAGCTTACGGTTGCGCTTCATCGCGTATTTAACTCCCCCATCGACAAGATTGTCTTTGACGTTTCGCACCAGACCTACGCCCACAAGGCGCTGACCGGGCGCGCGTACACTTATATCGATCCGGAGCGTTATGGTGAGGCTTCTGGCTTTGCCAATCCCGACGAGTCCGAGCACGACCTGTTCGCCATGGGCCACACCTCGACCTCGGTGAGCTTGGGCTGCGGTCTTGCCCACGCGCGCGACCTGGCGGGTGACACGTATAACGTCATTACCGTTATTGGCGACGGCTCGCTTTCGGGCGGTCTGGCGTTTGAGGGCTTTAACAATGCCGCCGATCTCGACAGTAACTTGATCATTATCGTCAACGATAACGACCAGTCCATTGCCGAAAACCACGGTGGCCTCTATCGCAATCTGGCCGAGCTCCGCGCCAGCAACGGCACCTGTGAGCGCAACGTTTTCCGAGCGCTGGGGCTCGACTATCGCTACCTGGACGCCGGTAACGACGCGTTGGCCCTAGTCGACGCGCTGCAGGAACTGCGCGATATCGATCACCCCATCGTGCTGCACGTCTCGACCGCCAAGGGCAAGGGCTTTGAGCCGGCCCAGAGCGACCCCGAACACTGGCATCATGTGGGACCCTTCGATATGGCAACCGGCCGCAAACTTTGCCCGGGTCATCCGAGCGAGCCCGCGCCGCGCACCTATGCCGACATTACGGGCGAGGCGCTCAGCGCCGCCATCAAGCGCGATCCGCAGGTCGTGGGCATCACGGCCGCCACGCCCTACATCATGGGCTTTACACCCGAACTTCGCGCTGCCGCCGGCAAACAGTTCGTCGATGTGGGCATTGCCGAGGAGCACGCCGTGACCTTTGCCACCGCGCTTGCGCGCTCGGGCGCCAAGCCAGTCTTTGGTGTGTACGGCACGTTTTTGCAGCGCGCCTACGACGAGCTGTGGCACGACCTGTGCCTCAACGACGCCCCGGCAACCATTTTGGTGTTTGGTGCGTCAATCTTTGGCACCACGTCCGAAACGCACCTTTCGTTCTTTGATATTTCCATGCTGGGTGGACTTCCCAACATGCGCTACCTAGCGCCGGCCTGCATGGAGGAATATCTGTCCATGCTGAGCTGGTCGCTCGACCACCGCAAGCATCCCGTGGCGGTTCGTGTGCCTGGTATTGGCCTGGTAAGCCGTCCCGATTTGGCGCCCGCCGAAGACACCGACTACAGCGCCGTTCGCTACAACGTGGTGCGTCAGGGCCGCGACGTTGCCGTGCTCGCGCTTGGCGATTTCTTTGAGCTGGGTGAGCGCGTGGCAAACCGCTTGGCTGCCGAGTACGGTATCGAGGCCACGCTCGTCAACCCTCGCTTTGCAACCGAGCTAGACCACGAGTTCCTCGACAGCCTTGCCGCCGAGCATCGCGTTGTCGTCACCCTCGAGGACGGCATCTTGGACGGCGGCTGGGGCGAACGCGTGGCATGTTATCTGGCATGCACGCCGTTGCGCACGCGCACCTTCGGCATCGCCAAGGGCTTCCCCGACCGCTACGACCCCGACGAGTTGCTCGCTCAGAACGGCATGACGGTCGAGAACATGGCCGCCGAAGCCGTACGTCTGCTGAACGAGTAGAAAAAACCTCCGCAAGGGAAGCATCCCTGCGGAGGTTTTTATTTTCGCGACGCGATTATCTCAATCTGTAACATCTAAGGCCCGAATTCCCGTCTAACTGTTACAGATCGAGACAAAACAGCAAGTCATGGTCGGTGCAAAAAACGAATAACCGTTCATACGCGATCTCCTTACTTATATATGCGTCGCGTTGCCGCCATTATAGCGACCGCCGCGAGCGATTATGCCGTCTGCAAAGCGCTATCTCAGCTGCAATATTCGACGTTTACCCAGATAAAACCTGCCAAAATAAACCTGTCCCTTTTTGGTAGGTAGAATTACCCATAAGGTAAGTATGTTTCTGAGTTATTTCGTGTTGACCCATTTGAGCGCGATAGGGTATAATTCTACTCAACCGCTAGGGATTTTATTGAGAAAGGTGTTCTACCATGAGCAAGAACCTCTCCCAGCAGGTCGTTCTCGACCGCCGCGGCTTCGTTGCCGCCACCTTCGCAACCGTCGCCGGCCTTGGTCTTGCCGGCTGCTCTGACACCAGCGCCGAGGCCGACAAGGATTCCGCCGCCGGCTCCTCCAAGAGCTCCGAGGATACCGAAGTTTCCGCCACGCTCGATGCCAAGGCATTCGACAAGCTCGTCGACAACGGCCCCAAGGCCGATGACGATGCCATCGCCGCCAGCACCTGGGCCACGGCTGTCAAGGACGCCGGCGTCTTTAAGATCGGCGGCGTTCAGACCTCAACGCTCTTCTCCCTCCTCAACGAGAAAGACGGCCAGACCCGCGGCTTCGATGCCGGTATCGCACAGCTCCTGTCCAACTACATCCTGGGCGAGAACAGGGTCGAGATCACCCAGGTGACCTCGGACACGCGAGAGTCCGTCCTGCAGAACGGCCAGGTCGACGCCGTCTTTGCCACCTACACCATCACTGACGAGCGCAAGAAGCTCGTCTCCTTTGCCGGTCCCTACTACTACACCCAGCAGGCTATCCTGGTGCTCGCCGATAACGACGACATCAAGAGCGTCGACGACCTGGCCGACAAGAGCGTTGCCGTCCAGTCCGGCTCCAACGGCCCCGCCATCCTGGAGGAGCTCGCTCCCAAGGCCAGCCAGCAGGAGTTCAAGACCGACGAGGAGGCCCGCCAGGCACTCCAGCAGGGCCGCGTTGACGCCTACGTCATCGATAACAACATGCAGCAGAGCGCCCTGGTCCGCGAGCCTGGTAAGTACAAGATCGCCGGCAAGCCCTTCGGCAGCAAGGAGCCCTACGGCATCGGCCTGCCGCTCGATTCCGACGGCGTCGCCTTTGTCAACGACTTCCTTAAGAAGATCGAGGACGACGGCACCTGGACCGAGCTGTGGCAGATCTGCATCGGCGACCGTACGGGCGACACCAATGTTCCCGAGCTGCCCGAGATCGGCGCCTAGGCAGCGGGCCTGGTAACGGCCGCAACGAAACCATACGGAAACGCATGATGCGCTTTATTGCGGTAAACTGTTTCCTCACTGAGTTGTCGGGGCTTCCGTACACACGGGAGCCCCTTTCCTTATCGGCGGGAGGTCCGCATGAGTCTCTCCGAACTCTGGTCGCTCTATGGCCAGAACTATATCGACGCGCTGCTAGCAACCTGGGGCATGACGCTTGAGTCGTTTGCCATCGCCATGGTACTGGCCGTCGCCGTCACCGTGATGCGCGTGTCGCCGCTCAAGCCACTGCGCGTCTTTGGCGACCTGTATGTCCAGGTCTTCCGTAACATCCCCGGCCTGTCTCTTATACACATCTCCGAGCCCACGAGACTACGCTGCATCTC
>URGY01000133.1 GCA_900547505.1 uncultured Collinsella sp. | reverse complement strand
GGGTAAAGGTCTTGCCCGAACCGGCGCCCGCCGAGACAAACAGCGGACGGTCGAGCGTTTTGACAATCTGCAGCTGTTGCGGCATCAAAGTCGAAAGATCCATGGTCTACACGTCCCTCCTTACAAACGTTCCTTCGTGGTTATACGAGCAGCGCGCATGCGCGGCCTGAGCCGACGTCGGGTCGACGGCGGCAACGTTGCCTGCCTCGAGCTCGCGCAGGCGCTCGGCGATGCCGGCCTCAACGCGATCGAGCAGGGCGTCGAAGTCCATGCTGCCACCCTCGCCGGGGAAACCTTTCTTAAGGCCCGGGATGCGACCGTCGCCGCGCTCTTCCTCGAGCAGCTCGGCGCTCGCGGCACCGCGCAACGCCGGCTTGCCGCCCTTGGTCGAAAAGTAGAGCGCCGCGCGGGTGTCCAAATCCAGCGCCCGGCGCATGGCCTGGGCGTAGATGAGCGTTTGGGTATGTGGTGGCAACCAGCGCGGATCGTCGATGGGCGCCGTGCCCGATTCCTCGTCGCGCAGCGTGGGGTCGGCGAGCTTAAACTCCTCAACGCCCGTGCGATGCTTGTAGTCGATCACCACGGCACGATTCTCGGCGTCCACGTCCACGCGGTCGATGCGCCCGCCAAGCGGCCAACCGGCATACTCGACCTTGAGCTCGTTGAAGGCGAACTCCAGGTAGCGCGGGGCAAAGGGGGCAAGTGCCTCGGACTCGTAGGCAAGCACACCCTCCAGCTGCGGCAAGATCTCGGCCACCTGGCGTTCCTCCACCGCAGAGAGCGGCACCAGCGGGCCCTCCGTGCCGCGCTTGCCGGCGTGCTCGGCCAACGTCTCGTCAAAGACCTCGTGCAGCAGCTCCTGTGCGCGCGGCAGATTCTCGGGCGTCACGCGCTCCATGCCCTCTTGGGGCAGACGGGCATGCAGATGCTCCAGCACGTCGTGGACAAAGTTGCCCTTTTCCATGTTGCCAAAGCCCGCGTCGATCGACTGGGGCTTCACGCGGTACGAGACGAACCAGCATAGCGGGCAGGTCGAATAGGCCTCGATCTGCGAGGCGGACGTCAGACGCGGCACGAGCGGCGCGTCCTCACCCTCGCCATCGCGACGGCGCAGGACCAAATACGGCACGGCCTCGGCACTCAGATGCTGAGGGGCTTCACAGGTCACGCGCTCGCGCTTGAGGCCTTCACCTGCCGCGGGATCAAAGTCGGCGATGATATCGCCCTCGCCCACGCACGTGGGCTTGGCAGCGCCAGCGGCCTCGGCATGTGCCCGCAGCTCGGTCCATACGGCTGCCGGGTAGCACTCGCGCGCCTGGCGATCGTGTGTCACGCGGGCGAGCGCGACCGGACCGCTCGTCGCCTGCATTGCACGGCCAAAGCGCACGCGCAGCAGGGCGGCGGGCTCCAAAGACACGCCGTCGCAGCGCAGCTCGGCCGTCAACGTGGCAAGCGGGCCCTCTTCGTGCGAAAGCGGATAGCTGTCCAGGTCGACATCGGCAAACAGCACGGCATCGTAGCTGCCAGGGCGAAGAACCGACGCATCGGCAAGCGACGCGAAGCGCACTTGTGCTCGTGGTGTGCGATCGACCTCATAGGTCTCGTAATCGTAGGCGGTACTGCGCTTGTCCACCTTGGTTCGAACGCCGTCGAGAACCGGCACGGTCGCGGCCTGCGACACGTCGAGCGCGCGAGCATCGTTCATAAGGATGTCGATGGCATGGCGCAGCAAAGCCGTCTCTGCCTGGCGACGGGCCTGGCCGTCAAGGCCGCCTAGAGCGCGATCGGGCAACGCCTCGGCAACGGCAAGCATGGCCTTAAGCGCCGTCACGGGCTTGTCACGCCACAGCGCCTGGAACACGTCCGAGACCACACACGGTACGTTCTTAAACCAGTTATCGTCGCTCGTCGCCTTGCGCGCGCCCCTCACCTGGCCCTGAACGCTCTGCAGCAGGCTCTTGACGCCCGCGGTAGTCTTGCTGCGCGAGAGACGCATATTCTTATCGAAGGTACGGGCATTGACGGCATCAGCGCCCGAAAGCGGACTGTAGATCCAGTCGGTAAGCTCCGGCGCGGGCCACCACTCAGTCTTGGAAGCGGTGCCCTCGTCGGCGGCTTTCATACGCTCGATCAGGTTGGCGAGCGCCGTAAACTGCCTGCCCGCGATGGACTGGGAAAACGCCGTGAACTCAGTCGTCTCGGCCGCAATGTGACGCGCCGCCAAACGGGCGGCGAGCTCGCCGAACAGCTGGGGTGCCCGGGCAGAAACGACGAGCACGCGCACGGGGTCGGCGGGCGTTGCAGTAGCTTTATCGGCCTTGGACTCCTTGTGCGCTTTCACCAACTTATCGATGGCGTCCGCATAGACATGAGCACAGGCATGGGGGCCGGCGACCTCAATAAAGGCAGGCTGAGCGGCGGCCCCGCAAGCGACATCAGACGCGACGGCGTCCTCCCCCAGCGGCGCGATCTCAAACAGCACACCGCGGGCATCAAATGCCGTGGCAAGCTCCTCGCGCATCGCCGCCTGCTCGCGGGCAAGCAGCACGACGACCTCTCCCCCATTGTTCGCCACGGCAGACAGCAGCTCGAGTAGACCGTGCGTAAACGACGTGGTACCGCGCACGCATACGGCGCGGGCGCACGCCGGCAGGCTATCGGCCAGGGCACCGGCCATAATGTCGGCTGCCTCGCAGGGCTCGACCATATCTCGACGGTCCAAACCGCCCGCGTAGGCACGCAAAAGCTCAAACACACGAGCCTCGGCATCGCTTTTTGGCTCAGGCTGGCAATTGTTGCCACCGCATCGCTCGGCCGTCGTCCCCGCCACACCCGGCAGCACATCGCGGGCCATGCGCGCGAGCATGCGCACCGTGCCCTGGCTACGCGAAAGCGGCTGCAGGTCGGCATCGTCGCGGCGGGCAATCATATCCGAAAACAGCATCTGACGTTGCAGGTTGTCGACGAAACCGCGCCCGTCGCCCAAAAGCTCCCAAAGCGAGCGAAGCCACGATGCGGGTGTCTTGTAGTCGATACCCAGCGAAATGCCGGCTTCCGCCGCATCATGACGGCACAGATCGAGCTCGGCAAACGTTGGTGCCAGCAACACGGCACGCCCGTGACGGGCAATAAGGTCGGCAAGCAGCGCCGACTCGGCATCGCTCAAATCCGTGCCGGCATTGGTGGTATAGATTCGAACAGGCATGGTCCTCCGCTCAAACCGTTCGCAATAATCAATGCATCCATCCTACCCGCCCAAGCGGACACATTGCCACCGCAGTTCCATCTTTTGGTACAAAGCAACCTGAACCCAACGCACCAGCCGATTGCAGGCATATAAAAACCGCCCCCGGAGGGACGGTTCTTCGTAATTCAATGTTGTCGCTGGCCTACTCGCCATCCTCCAACTTAATGAGGATCTTGCGATAGCCACCGTACTCGCCGTTCAGCGCCTTTGAAACGCGGCTCACCGTGGTGGACGAAGCGCCGGTACGGGCCTGAACCTCAACATAAGGCTCGCCCTCGTCCAAATAGCGCGCAACCTGCAAACGCTGAGAAAGGTCGCAAATCTCGCGCGGCGTACAGATATCGGTCAAAAACGCTTGGATATCCTTCTCGTCATCCAAAAGACTAAATGCGTGGACCAGCTGCTTGACATCAGGCTTGTCAAACATGTTCTCGATATTCATCGATCACCGCCAAACCCGCCAAAAGGCATCGAAGTTGATACTGACATCGGGCATCGTTCGCCCGTTCTATGCAATAGGGCAACGCCTGTGGCTTTTGCCCGTAGCAGTGTAGCACACCACCAAACTAAAGCGACAAGACTCTCTGCCAGCGGCGCGTTTTTCAGGACGAACGCCGTTTAGAAACCGTATGCGCACGTAAGCTCCACGAATCTTTGAGACAATGGGCGCCCAAACACCGCGGCGCGCCCGCGCAACCATCCAGGTCGCCGCCGCAAGCCGCTTCACGCGACGCCAGCAACCCCGGCGCAAGAAAGGATTCACGCCATGCGCTTTATGCTTAACTGGCTCTTTACCTCGATCGCCATCGCGATCGCCACGTTCCTCGTTCCCGGCATCCAGCCCTTCGGTTTTGCCGAGGCCTGGGTCTGTTTCGCCTTCGTGGGACTGTTCCTCAACATCGTCGATTCGCTCGTCAAGCCGTTCCTGACTGTCATCTCACTGCCGCTCACTATTATTACGCTTGGTGTTTTTCAGCTCGTAGTCAACAGCTTTATGCTCGAGCTGGCCAGCTACCTGTCGGTCAATCTGCTGGGCGCGGGCATCTCCATCGCCAGCTTTGGATCGGCCTTTATGGGCAGTATCCTGGTATCCATCACGCGCAGCATCCTCGACAGCATCGCCGAGGACTAAAACGGCCATTCCGGCCGTGCCCGTCTCAACAGCCCAAAACGAAGGCCGCCCATCGCAAAAATGGGCGGCCTTCTTATTTGTCAAGTCTCAAAGGGCGAGAGAATCTACCATTTCTACCCCGTCCCCAAATGGCAGGTGTGGGTTAGATGACGTAGTCGTAGCCATGGTTGGGAGCGACAAGTTGATCGAGCGTCACACCGTCGAGGTAGTCGTTGATGAGCTTGTCAAGGTTCTTCCACACGTCGAGCGTGGGGCACTCATCCGAACGCGAGCAGCCTTTGCAGTCGCCATCCAGGCAGGCGACCGGCGCCAGACTGCCCTCGGTCAGGCGCAAAATCTCGCCCACCGTGTACTGCTCGGGCGGGCGCGTGAGCACATAGCCGCCGCCCTTGCCACGCATACCCGAAAGCATGTTGGCGCGCACGAGCGTAGCCAAGATGTTCTCGAGATATTTCTCGGAAATCCCCTGGCGCGCCGCGATCTCTTTGAGCGGGATGCGACCGGCCGCCTGGTGCTCGGCCAGGTCGACCATAACGCGCAGGGCATATCTGCCCTTAGTAGAAACCAACATGTATAGTGCTGCCTTTCGGTCATTTAGTCCGTAGAAATTCTAGCCGAAAAATTGGTTTTGAAAATACCCGTTCCGGTCAAGATGATTAATCGACTCGTAATAATCTTCTATTTCCTATTGCGTTACTAGGCTTTACTGTCTACTATGCTTGCCAACAGCAAAACGAACAACCTATAAGGCTGTCTCTTATACACATCTCCGAGCCCACGAGACTACGCTGCATCTCG